>JBBQVZ010000013.1:0-40308 GCA_038211015.1 Actinomycetota bacterium
CTCGACGTCGGTCAGCTGCTGCTCGGCTGACGATCCGGCGTCCGCCGAGATGTACGAGGCGCCGCCCGCTTCGAGCGCGTCCTTGATGGCGGGCTCATCCCACTTCGCCCAGCGCTCTTCGTTGTAGTTGTTCCAGGAGACGCCGACGGTGAGGTCTGTGCCTCCGCCTCCGGTCGTGCCCGTCGTGCCACCTCCACCACCGTCTCCATCGTCGCTACTACACGCGGCGCCAACCAGCGCGAGCAACGCGATGACCACGAACAACCGACGCTTCATGCCGTCCCCTCCTTCCGGGTGGAGGCCCCAGCGACGCACCACCCTTTCCCCACTACTACGGCTCCGCGTGCCTGCGAGGCTTTCGACACGACCGTCCGTAACACCCGCTCACCAACTGATGCATCGTGGTTCCTCGCCCGCCCTCGTCTGCACCGGAACCGAGACGGCGGCACACGATGGCACAATTTCCCGGGTCGCGCAACAAAAGGACTCGGCGTCCGGGAGGCGCACAGATGTGCCCGAGCGAGCGAGCGCTCAGCCGGCTCTTGCACCCGTTCGACACGCTCGGATACCCTGCCTCCCGAGGCGGGGGATCGCCCTTCGATCGCGATCCTCGCACCATCCCCACGTGATCTCGGCCGACGCAGGAGGGCACACTGGTCCATACGACGGAGTTCCCAACAAACCCGGTGGGCGACGTCGGCGGCCCCGACACCCCGATCGGAGAGCCCGGCCTCGGTCGCCGCCGGGGAGTGGCTACCGAGGAGGTCCGTCGCCACAACCTCGGTGCGGTGCTGGAACGGATCCACTTCTCGGGATCCCTATCCCGTTCCGAGCTCACGGCGATGACCGGCCTCAACCGCTCGACCGTCGCCGACCTCCTCGGGGAGCTCACCGCCCTCGGGCTGGTCGAGGAACGTCCCGGGATGTCCGCGTCCGGCCCGGGACGGCCGTCGCCCCTCGTCCAGAGTCGGCCAGAGGGTGCAACGGTGCTCGCCGTCGACCTCGCTGTCGACTCCATCGCGGTCGCGACGTTGGGTCTGGGCGGTCACATGTTCAACCAGGTCCGGGTCGCGAGGCCCCGTGGACGGTTCTCGCCGGAGGAGACGGTCCAGGATGTCGTCAAGCTGGCGGGGCCACTGTTGGATTCGCTTCCGACCAAGCACGCTCTGGCCGGCGTCGGGGTCTCCGTCGTCGGCATCACCCGGCGGTCCGACGGCTTCGTCCACCTGGCTCCAAACCTGGGATGGCGGGACGTCCCGCTCGCGGCCATGCTCGCCGCCGAGATCGGGCTCGGCGTCCCCGTCCTTGCCGCCAACGACGCCGACCTGGGTGCGTTGGCAGAGCATCGCCGTGGGCTCCGACCCGGCATCGGCGATCTGATCTACGTGGCCGGCGAGTTCGGGATCGGGGCCGGCGTGATCGTGGACGGCAGGCCCCTGCGTGGGGCGGCCGGGTACGCCGGCGAGGCGGGGCATACGCTGATCAATCCCGCCGGGATCGAATGTCGATGCGGAGCGATCGGCTGCTGGGAGACCGAGGCCGGAGAGGTCGCGCTCCTGCGGCACGCCGGGCTGACCGAGGGAGCAGGACGCGTCGACGAGATCGCCGAGCTGGCGGCGGTCGGCGACGAGCCCACCCTTCGAGCGATCGCCGAGGTCGGCCGATGGCTCGGCTTCGGCATCGGCAACCTCATCAACATCTTCAACCCCGACCTCGTGATCCTCGGGGGTCTTTACCAGCGGTTGTTCACGTACCTCGAGCCCTCCGTGGTCGAGGGCGCCGGACGTCAGACGCTCCTGCCGCCGGGCGAGCTCGCGACGATCGCCCGGAGCAGCCTGGGCCCCGACGCGCCGCTCGTCGGAGCTGCCGAGCTGGTGCTCTCTGACGTGATCGCCGATCCGGCCCGTACCAACGGCCGGAGCGCCGTCGGGTGACGCGCGAACGCGCATCCCTGGTCTGGGTCGCTTCCGGCGTGCTCGCCGGGTCGGCAGCCGCGCTTGCGGTGGTGGTGCTGGCCCTCAACGTGTTCGGGACCGCCGCATCGGCGACAGCCATGGATCCCCCCCACTTCGTGGAGGAGGCCGTCGCCGCCGGCATCGAGCACACGTACGACGGCGACTTCACATACTTCGTCGGTGGCGGCGTCGCCTCGTTCGACTGCGACGATGACGGGAAGCCCGATCTGTACTTCGCGGGGGGAACCAGCCCGTCGGCGCTGTATCGCAACCAGAGCCCGGTCGGCGGGGAGCTCCGGTTCGCGCAGGTGAAGGATCCGACGACCGACCTCACGCGCGTGGTCGGCGCCTACCCGCTCGACATCGACGGCGACGGACGGGTCGACCTGGCCGTCCTGCGACGCGGCGAGAACGTGCTGCTGCGCGGACTGGGCGACTGTCGCTTCGAGCGTGGCAACGAGGCCTGGGGCTACGACGGAGGCGACGACTGGACCGCGGCGTTCAGCGCGAAGTGGGAGGGGACGGCTGCTCTGCCGACCCTCGCCTTCGGCAACTACCTCGACCTGAGCCGTGGCCGCCAGGACGTGCGCTGCGCGGACAACGTGCTGGTGAGGCCGAAGGCGACCGAGGCGACCTACGCCCATCCGATACCGCTCACGCCCGGTCTGTGCACCCTGTCGATCCTGTTCAGCGACTGGGATCGATCCGGTCGTCGCGACCTAAGGATGACCAACGACCAGCATTACTACCTGGACGGCGAGGAACAGCTGTGGCGCGTCGCCGAGGGGGAGCCTGCGCGTCTCTACACCCACGACAACGGCTGGCAGCAGATGCAGATCTGGGGCATGGGCATCGCCAGCTACGACGTGAACGACGATGGCCTCCCGGAGGTGTTCCTGACGAGCCAGGGCGACAACAAGCTGCAGACGCTGGCGGCCGGTGCCGCCCAGCCGAACTATCGCGACATCGCGTTCCAGAGCGGCGTGACCGCGCATCGGCCGTACGCGGGGGGCGACGTCCTGCCGTCCACGGCGTGGCATCCGGAATTCCAGGACGTGAACAACGACGGGCTCATCGACCTCTTCATCACCAAGGGGAACGTCGAAGCGATGCCGGACTACGCCGCGAAGGACCCGAGCAACCTGCTGCTGGGGCAGGCGGATGGAACGTTCAGCGAGGGAGGCGAGGCCGCCGGCATCGTCAGCTTCGCCCGCGGCCGCGGCGCCGCCGTGGTGGATCTCAACCTCGACGGGATGCTCGACCTGGTGCAGGTGAACCGGCGCGAGAACGTGAGTCTTTGGAGGAACGTCGGGTGGGGGCAGGACGCGGAGCCCGAACCGATGGGCGCGTGGATCGCGGTATCGCTCGAACAACCGGGGCCCAACAGGAACGCGATCGGATCCTGGATCGAGGTCAGGATCGGCGATCGCACGATCCGACGCGAGGTGACCGTGGGCGGAGGCCACGCGAGCGGTGAGCTCGGCTGGATCCACTTCGGGCTGGGCGACGCCGACGGGGCCGAGGTTCGCGTCCGATGGCCGGACGGCGAAACGGGACCGTGGCTCGACCTGAGCGCCGACCGGTTCGCGACGATCGAGCGCGGAGCGACGCAGCCGCTGATCTGGGTCCCACCTCAGAACTGAGAGAGCAGGGAGCGAGATGACCCACGCGAGGCTCGCCGAGATCTCCCTCCCCGACTTCGGCATGTCCGACGCGACGCCCGAGATCCCGGCCGCGATCTATCGAGAGCGTCTGGAGCGCCTCCGAACGCGCGCCGACGAGCAAGGCTACGACCAACTCGTCGTGTACGCCGATCGCGAACACGGCGCCAACCTCGCCTATCTCACCGGGTTCGACCCGCGCTTCGAGGAGGCCATGCTCGTCGTCGGCGCCTCCAAAGACCCGGCCATCCTGGTCGGCAACGAGTGCTACGGCATGGCGGGAGCGGCGCCCCTGACGATGCGGCGCCACCTGTTCCAGGACTTCAGCCTGCCCGGTCAGCCTCGAGATCGCTCCGGGTCGCTGGCCGAGATCCTGGCCGGCGAGGGCATCCGGGCGGGCAGCCGGGTCGGGGTGATCGGTTGGAAGGAGTACGCCGACCGCGCGACGATCGAAGTGCCGGCGTTCATCGTCGACGAGCTGCGACGGATGACCCCGGCCGGCTCGATCGAGAATGCCGGGTCACTGCTCACCGCGGCCGCCGACGGCCTCCGCGTGATCAACGAGGTGGAACAGCTCGCCGCGTTCGAGTATTCGTCCTGCCGGACCTCGCACGGCGTTCGGCAGCTCCTGTTCGGACTGCAACCAGGGATGCGCGAGTGCGATGCGGTCAAGCTGCTCGACTGGAACGGTATGCCGCTCTCCTGTCACCTGATGCTCTCGAGCGGGGATCGCGCATCGCTCGGACTTCTCAGCCCGAGCGACCGACGGATCGAGCACGGGGACCGATTCACGGTCGCGTTCGGCATCTGGGGCGCGCTGAATTGCCGAGCGGGATTCGTGGTGGAGGACGCTGTCGCGTTGCCGCCGGAGATCGGCGACTACGTGGAGCGACTGGTTGGCCCCTACTTCGAGGCGGTCGCCGAGTGGTACGGCGCCCTGCACATCGGCCAGACGGGCGGCGTGCTCCACGACATCGTCCGTCGCCGCCTCGGCGACCCGTTCTTCGGCGTCTTCCTCAACCCCGGCCATCAGATCCATCTCGACGAGTGGGTGAACTCGCCCGTGGCGCCGGGATCCGACATCGAGTTGCGCTCCGGCATGGCGTTGCAGGTAGACATCATCCCCGCCACCGGCACCGACTACTTCACGACGAACATCGAGGATGGCATCGCGCTTGCCGACCAGACGCTGCGTGCGACGTTTTCCGAGATGTACCCCGCGGCCTGGGAGCGGATCCAGGCACGCCGACGATTCATGGGCGAGGCTCTCGGGATCGAGCTCCACGCCGATGTCCTGCCTTTCTCCAACATCCCGGCGTGGCTGCCGCCGTTCCTGCTCCACCCGGATCGCGCCATGACGATAGCTGGATAGGTCGGAGCGCGCGTGATCCTCGAAACCTGCCCGGCGCGTCAGCCGTCCACGACTGCGACGGCTTCGATCTCGACCAACTGCCCTCTGTACCCAAGGAGCGACACGCCCACCAGCGTGCTCGGCGCCGCCGCGATCGGCGAGCGCTGGACGGCCTCCCACACCGACGCCTGACGGTCGTGGTCGGCTCCTGCCACGTAGACGGTGGTCTTCACCACGTCATCAGGTCCGGCGCCGGCGTCTGACAGCGCCGCCAGCAGGTTGGCAACGACCTGGTCGGTCTGCGCAACGGCGTCTCCGGCGGCGACCAGCTCTCCGGCCGCGTCCAGGGGAACCGCGCCGGCGGTGAAGACGAGCGTGGCGCCCCGTGCGATCGCGACGTGCGAGTAGCCGGGAGGCGCAGTCAACCCGGGGACGTTCCGCAGCTCGATACCCACGCGCGAACCGTAGCAGCGAGCGGCGCCCGCCGAACCATGGCCATCGGACGCGGTGTTCGACCGGTTCTGACCCAGAAGGGCTACGCACGGCCACCCTCGCCCAAGCAGGGTCCCTCGTGAGCTGGGTCGTTCGGCCCCTGAGGTCCCGACCCCGGGCCCCGACACTGGACGCAGACCTGTAGAACTCGATCCAAGGGAGGCATCAGATGAACAGGAAGGTGTGGGACCAGATCGTCAGCGCGAGCGCCGCGGTGATCGCCGTGGCGATGATCGTGCTCGGAGGGTTCGCCATCTACGGCGGAAACTTCGGACAGGACAACGTGCGGACCCGCTTGGAGCCGCAGAACATCACGTTCCCGCCGTTGGACGCCATGTCCCCGGAAGAGCAGACGGAGATCGGAACGTTCGCCGGACAGCAAGTCACGAACGGCGCGCAGGCCGAGGCATTCTCCCGCTACATCGGCGGACACCTCGCAGCGGTGAACGACGGCAAGACGTACGCGGAGACCAGTTCCGCAGCGCGTGCCGAGGGTCTTGACCCCGACCTCGCCGCGGAGCTCCAGGGCAAGGCCGACACCCTGTTCAAGGGTGAGACGCTCCGCTCGATCCTGCTGAACGCCTACGGCTGGTGGACCGTCGCGACGATCGCGCTCTACGCGGGATACGCGATGGTCGCGCTGGGCATCGTGCTCGGTGTGCTCGCGATGCTCGGGTTCCGTCACGCGAAGCGTGCCGAGGCCCTGAGGGTCACCGGCAGCAGCGATACCACGGCATCCAACAGCAAGGTGCCGCCAGTCACGGCTTCCGTCTAGAAGCCCCACAGCAACGGCACCGCCGACCGCCCGGGACACCCCGGGCGGTCGTTGCGTTCCACGGCGGCCCTGCCATCGATGCGCCCGGCACGCGGTGCTGGGAGGATGGTCGGGTGCAGGAGCGGAACACGTTCTGGGTCATGGAGCGGGCGCGGCAGTGGATCGTGCGTCACCACGACGTCGACGTGGCGACCCTCCCCAGCAGGACCCACGCGGTCGCGGTCGCGATGAACCGCGCCAAAGAGGACCAGCCGAGCGAGGTCTTGGTCCTCGGTCCGACCGGAGCCATCGAAGAACGTAGGACGTTCGGTGACGACCCCCTCGTCTAAAGCCACAGCGGACCGAACGTCTCGATGGTGTCTCAGTCTCTCGACTTCCCCCGCGACAACCGCGTACTCTTCCCCGACTGCCCCCACAGCGGGCGAGGGACACGGCTCACGTGGTCTCCGCCTCCACCGGAAGAGACCACGAACATGAGCCAGCGGATCGTCTCGACATGCGTTCTGGTGTGCATGACGGCTGCCCTCTTGGTCACCGCCGGTCCTCTGACATCCGCGCAGGCTGTCGCCAACGCCACGCTTGCGAACTGGCAGATGAACGAGGGCGCCGGCGCCACGGTCATGGTGGACGCCAGCGGCAACGGCATCAACGGCGCCATCGGCGGCGCGATCCAAACCGGCTTCGTCGACGGGACCACGACCGGTTACCACTGGACGTCCACCGCGCCCAACGCACCGCCTCCCAAGCCCGAGCGCCTCATCCAGGTGGCGAACAGCCAGCTCAATCCGGGGACCCGCGACTTCGCCGTCACCATGCGCTTTCGAACCACGCATCAGTACGGCAACATGATCCAGAAGGGGCAGTCACAGACGCCGGGTGGCTACTTCAAATGGCAGATCCCCCAGGGCGTGCTGAGCTGCTTGTTCAGGGGCCGCAGCACGTCGGGCGCCGTGTTGAGCAAGTCCGTCAGCTCCGGCACGACGCTGCTCAACGACGGTCTGTGGCACACGGTGCGCTGCGAGCGGACCACGACCGGCGTGACGATGACGATCGACGGCACGATCACGCATCACGGGAACGGTTCGACCGGGAGTATCAGCAACACGGTCCCGCTCACGATCGCCGGCAAGGTCAACTGCGATCAGATCGAGGTCACGTGCGACTACTTCGCCGGCGACATCGACTTCGTCAAGATCGAGGTCAGCTCGAACGCTCCGCCCGACACCGTCCCGCCGACCACCCCCGGGGTCCCGAGCGGGATGAGCAACTCCTCGAGCAGCGTCGATCTGACGTGGGTGGGCTCGACCGACACCGTGAGCTCGTCGCTCACCTACCGCGTCTATCGCGACGGGCTGTTGGCCGGCTCCACGACGACCGCCGCATCGACGGTGGCGTTCACGGACACCGGTCTCGCTCCGGGTAGCACGCACACGTACACGGTCGAGGCGCTCGACGGAGCTCAGAACGTGAGCGCGATGAGTCAACCGTCCGGTCCGATCACGGTGCAGCAGCTCCCTCCGGGCATCCTGTTCGACGACTTCTCGAGCGGACTCGGGGGTTGGACCGTGACCCGGGTGACCCTCGACAACACGATCGGCAGCCCTGCGGCACCCAGCGCCAGGGTCCAGGTCACGGGCCTGTCGGCGTTCGCCCAGAAGATCCTCGCCGTCCCGCTCACGTCGCTCTGCCTGGGTGCGAACGTCAACGAGACGGTGTTCGGTGGGAACATCCTCCTGCGCCTCAAGACCGCCACAGACGGCCCCGTCGCCCGGATCGTGCTTGATGCCAGCCACTTCCTCCGCTTCCGAGCCGACGTCTCGGGGATCCAGAGTGCGGCCTTGGCCCAGCTCGCCGCCGGCTGGCATGCGATCGAGATGTGTGGAACGGTCGGCACCGCGGGAACGTGGGACGTCTATCTAGACGGGGTCAAGATCCTCGGCCAGTGGGTGGCGAACACGGGCACGATCCCGGTCGGCAGGGTCGGCTTCGGCGACACGACCGCCAAGACGTGGACCGCCAACTTCGACAAGGTCATCGTCGAGCAGACGTTCGGCACGGGTGCGGCACTCACGGCCTGAGGTCTTCTACCCGCTATCGCCACTGACACCGCGAAGGTACTCGGCCACAGCGCTCAGGTCACGTCCCTTGAACCCGGCCGCGAGCGCCCGGCCGACCGTCTCCCGGTTCTGTGCCGCCTGATCCATCCGCGCGCCCACCTCCCGGGCGAGATCGAGGATCAGGTCGAGATCCTTCGCCATCAGCTCCATCAGGAACGCCGGCGCGATCTCGTCGGGATGCTCGAACGCCTGCCGCTTGTACACCACGAACGGGGCGGCCGCTGCCCCGGACGCGAACACGTCGTACGCCGCGCTCCGCTCCACGCCGGCTCGCTCGGCGAGGACGAGCGCCTCCGAGAGCCCCACGTCGATCGTGTGGATCAACGCGTTCACGGCCAGCTTCATCGTGGCCCCGGCTCCACGCTCTCCCACATGGAAGACCTTGGCAGCCAACGCATCCAACACCGGTTCAGCACGCTCCATCGCCGATGGAGAACCGCCGACCATGATCGTGAGCTCCCCTTTATCCACCGTGGTCACGCTGCCGGAGACGGGCGCGTCCAGCAACGTCGCGCCGTGTTCATCGACCCATCCGCCTATCTCACGCACCGTGCGGGGCGCGATCGTGCTCATCTCCAGGACGACCTGGCCTTCGCGCGCACCCGCCGCGATCCCGGCCGGCCCGCCGTACACCTCGAGCACCGCGGCGTCGTCGGCCAGGCTCGAGATCAGGACGTCCGCACCGTCGAGCGCCTCCGCCACGGTCGCCGACGCCGACGCGCCGGTGTGTTCCGCGACATCGATGGAGGTCGCCGACGTTCGGTTCCAGATGCGAACGGGGAACCCCGCTCGTCGGAGCGTCCCCACCATCGCGCCGCCCATGCGACCCGTTCCGACGACGGCCACAGTCATCGGTTCGGTCATGTGAGTGACCAGCCTCCGTCGATACGGAGCTCGGTCCCGTGCATCGACGGGTTCTCCAACAGGAACACGGCGGCGTCGGTCACGTCGCGCATCTGGACGAGACGGCCGGTCGGCGTCTTCGCGAGCGTCGCCTCGAGCGCCTCGGTCTTCGGTGCCCAGAACGGGCTGTCCGCCACGATGCCGGGGTGCAGCGCATTCACCCGGATCGGCGGGAGCTCGGCCGCGAGCGTCCGTACCAGGCCGTCCACCCCGTGGTTGATCGTCGTGATCGTCGTCGAACCGGGGTAGGGCCGGAGCTTCGCGAGTCCCCCGTAGATCACGATCGACGCATCGGGTGTGAGCCGGTCGAGCAGCGCGTGGATCGTCTCGGTGTAGCCCACGAGCTTCAGGGTGACCAACCGGATCGCCTTGGCCACGTCGTAGTCGGCGACGCTGTTGAGGTCACGATCGAGCGCCGCGAGCGCCAGCCGGTCGATCGTGCCGAGGCCCTTGACAGCGTCCGCGATCGTCAACGGCTCGGACAGGTCGAACGCGGCGCTGCCGACGTTCTCGCCCAGATCGGCGGCGACGGCGGCTGCCCGCCCTGCGTCCCGCCCGGTGATCATGACGCGCCGGCCGCCCTCGGCGTAGTGGCGGGCCAGGTCCCAGCCGAGGCCTTGCGTCCCCCCGACCACCACGACCGCGTGCTCATCCATCGGCGCTCATCCTTCCGTCGTCGAGGTCGCGTCGGTCAGGTACTCCCAATCCCGCGCGAACCGATAGGAGTGTCGCGCCGGAGGCTGCGGCGCCTGGGTCTCGAGCCATCGCACGATGCCCGGACCGGGGTTCGAGAAGGCGTGGATGCAGCCCACGCCCGCCCATGCGACGTCCCCGGGCACGAGGTGGTACGACTCGCCGTCGAACTCCGCGTCGACCACGCCGTCCAGGATCAGGTACGTCTCCTCGTACGCGTGGTCGTGGCGGCCGGCGAGCCCACGAGGCTCGTACTGCACCATGAACATCGTGAGCAGCTGCGCTCCGAGGTCGCTGTCGATCATCATCTTCACGGTGATGCCGCTGTAGACGAGGAGCGCGGTCCGCATGCTGGCGGAGACGGCGAGCATGTCCTGCGTCTGCTTGCCGACCTCCATGTTCGCCGGGTCGATATGTCCGAACGACCGCGTCCGCGGATCGCGCACGTCGATCGGCGTCGGCTCGCGCTCCGGGAGCGCCGGGGCGGGATACGTGTCGCCGTGCACGCGCGCCCGTGGTTGAGGCGCCAGCATCTGCGCCCACCTCGCGGGACCGTCGGAGACGTTGCGGAGCTGATGCGGCGCCCCGACCGCGGTAACGCCGTAGTCGCCGGGGCGGAGCAGGTTCGCGCCTTCGCCGCTGTCGACCACGACCTCACCATCCAGCACGTACAGGCTGTCCTCGAAGCTATGGACGTGCCACGGGATCCGCCCTCCCGCGTCGAGCTCGACGATCGCGAACCCGGTGTGCACGGCGCCCGGCGTGCCTTCGTCGACGATCGACCACCGGCGCAGGCCCTCGGCATTGGAACCCGCAGGGGCGACGAGATCGATCTCGCCGCCCCTGCGGACCAGATGGCGGGAGGTCACGATCCCGCCGACTCCTGCTGCCTCTTGGCGAGCGCGTCGAGCAAGTAGCCGCTCGAGGCCTCGACCTTTTCACGCGCCGAGTCCCAGTCGCCGGTCAGCTTGCCTCCGCGCTTGCGGATCACACCGCCGATGATCACCGTGTCGACGTTCGCGGTGTCGGCGCAGAGGACGACCGTCGCCACGGGATCGATGACGGGCGCGGTCCCCGGAGCCTTGCCGTCGATCACGACCACGTCGGCCTTCTTGCCCGGTGTGAGCGACCCGACGCGATCCTCGAGCCCCGCCACGTGGGCGCCGTCGAGGGTCGCCATCTTCAGCATGTCGGCAGCGGTGAGCCCGTCCCCGGGGAACGGCGCCTCGCTCTCCCACACGGAATCGTTGGACCTCCAGCGCTCTGCCGCGAACGCGCAGCGCATCTCGGTGAACATGTCGCCGGGAACCGTCGTCACGACGTCGACCGACAGGCTGGGACGCAAGCCGTGCGCACGCGCCTTCATGATCGGCGGCCAGCCGTGTCCCATCTGCATCTCCACCTGGGGCGCGATCGAGATGGTGCCGCGGCTCTTCGCGACCAGCTCCCACTCCTCGTCGGTGAAGTAGCAACAGTGGATGTAGGTGGTGTCGGCGCCGAGCAGGCTTAGGCCGTCAAGTTGCTTGACCATCCCCCACTTGCCCGCCAGCTTCCCCATCGCGATGTGCACGGTGATCGGGATGCCGAGATCCCGAGCCATGCCCCACTCCTCGCGGACCACGTCGTCCTGACAGAACCCGGGCCCGCGGGTCGCGAGACCCATCGTCAGCAGCCCGTCGTCCGACCCGAAGTAGGTCTTGTAGATCCGCTCGACGTCGTCGCGCGGGATGGCGATGGAGCTGTTGTACCAGTAGTCGGCGAGCGACGTGTTCGCGCTGCCGTACGCGTAGAGCGCGCGGATGCCCGATTCCTTGAGTCCTTGGATCGCGGCATCGGGATGATCGGGGCTGTTGTTGATGTGCGACCAGTCGACGAGCGTCGTGATGCCGGCGTTGATGCACTCGAGCGACCCGGCCAGGTTGCTTGCGTACACGTCCTCAGGGCGGTACAGGGGCGCGAAGCTGTCGAGCACCTCCACGAAGTAGTCGTCGAGCGTCGCGTCGGGGGCGCAGTTGCGGATCGCCGTCTCCCAGGTGTGACGATGCGTGTCGACGAAGCCGGGGATCACGATGTGTCCCGAGACGTCGATCACATCGGCGTCGGCGCTCAGGTCTGTCCCCACTTGGGCGATCGTGTCGCCCTCGATCAGGACGTCGCCGCCTACGATGTTCCCCAGCTGCGGGTCCACGGTCAGCACGTGGCCCCCTCGCAGCAGGATCCGATCCGCCACGTTCACTCCTCCTTCCCTCGGTCCATGGCCCTCACCCCACGGCGCGCCGGACGCCCTCGACGATCCGATCGACGGACGGGATCGCGGCATCCTCGAGCACGTCGGCGGATGGCAACGGGATGTGGGGCGTCGTCACACGAACGATCGGTCCGTCGAGTGCGAAGAATCCTTCCTCCGCAACGATCGACGAGACCTCCGCTCCCCAGCCGCACAGGCGGGGGTTCTCCTCGACGGTGACGAGCCGGCTGGTCCTGCCGACGGAGTCCAAGATCGTGTTCACATCGAGCGGCACCAGTGAACGGACGTCGATCACCTCGGCCGAGACCCCGTCGCCGTCCAGCAGCTCCGCAGCGGAGAGTGCCTTGGAAACCATGGCTCCGAGGGCGCAGATCGTGACATCGCCACCTGAGCGGAGCACCCGAGCGGTCCCGAGCTCATCGACGATCTCCCCATCGGGAACATCGCCCTTGGAGGAGTAGAGCACCTTCGGCTCGACGACGATCACGGGATCGGGATCACGGACCGCCGCGGCGAACAGGCCGATCATGTCGACGGGGGTGGACGGGACCACGACCTTCAGGCCCGGGATCGCCATCATCCAGGACTCCACGCTCTGCGAGTGCTGCGCGCCGAACCGCACACCGCCGCCGTTCGCGGTCCGGATCACGAGCGGCAAAGCGACCTGCCCGTCCGTCATGTACCGGGTCTTCGCGATCTGGTTCGCCACGATGTCCCAGCAGACGGCGAAGAAGTCACTGAACATCAGCTCGGCGATCGGGCGCAAACCGTTCATCGCGGCACCCATCGCGGCGCCGATGATCGCCTGCTCGCTGATCGGCGTGTCACGTACGCGGTCGGGACCGAACCGATCCAACAGCCCCTCGGTCGTCTTGAACACGCCGCCGGCCGCCGCGATGTCCTCGCCGATGAAGTACACGGTCGGGTCGCGCTCCATCTCCTGCGCGATCGCGCGGGAGACGGCCTCGCGGTAGGTCAGCTCCGCCACGCCGACCCCCCGTCGGCCCACAGCTGGGTGTCGAGCGAAGCGGCGTCGGGTAACGACCCGGCCTTCGCCTCATCGGTCGCGCGGTCGATCGCCGCCACGACCTCCGCGTCGATCCCGTCCAGGACGCCGGCCTCCACGCCCTCGCCCATCAGGCGCTCGCGGTACATCGGGATCGGATCCCGCCCGAGCCACTCGGCCACTTCGTCGTCTGGCCGGTACTTCGCGGGATCGGCGCGCGAATGCCCTCCGTGGCGGTAGGTCACGGCCTCGACCAGAGAGGGACCTTCGCCGGCCCGCGCCCGATCGACCGCGCGCCGGGCCGTGACGTGCACCTCGTCGGGATCGTTGCCGTCGATCAGGATCGGCTCCAGACCGTATGCGGATGCCCGATCGGCCGCCGGGTGCTCCACCGCCGTCACGTCGCCGATCGGCGTGTACTCCATATAGAGGTTGTTCTCGCAGACGTAGACGACCGGCAGCTTCCAGACCACCGCCAGGTTCAGCGCCTCGTGGAACGCGCCGATGTTCGTGGTCCCGTCGCCGAAGAAGCAGACCGCGACCTGCCCGGTGCCGCGAGCCATGGCCGCCCACGCCGCTCCGGCGGCGATCGGCATGTGCGCCCCGACGATCGCGTACGACCCCATGGCGCCGTGCTCGACGTCGGTCAGATGCATCGACCCACCCTTGCCGCCGCAGATGCCGTTCGCCCGGCCCATCAGCTCCGCCATGAGCGCGCCCATCGGCGCGCCGCGGAGCAGCGTGTGGACGTGGCCGCGGTACGTGCAGAACACCATGTCCTTCGGCTCCAGAGCGGCGGCGAACCCGGCGGCCACCGCCTCCTGACCTTGGCCGAGGTGCGATGTCCCCTTCACCAAGCCTTCGAGGAACAGGTCGTGCGCCCGTTTCTCGAACAGGCGTCCCTCCTGCATCTTCCGGTAGATGTCGAGCCGGACGTCCAGGTCCGACCGCGTCGCCGTCTTCGTCATCGCCTGCCTCCGCGTCCGTCTGTGATCAAGCTCAGTACTCGTTCGCGACCATCAGCTCTTCGCACGGGAACAGCGTGATCACGCGGCACCCATCCGCGGTGACGACGACCTCCTCTTCGATCCGCGCCGCCGAGCGTCCGTCCGCCGCCGGACAGTATGTCTCCAGCGCGAACAGCATCCCTTCCTTGATCTCCAGGGGATCCACGAAGGAGTTCAAGCGCGTGATGATCGGGCGTTCGTGCAGGCTGACCCCGACCCCATGGCCGAACTGCAGCCCGAACGCGTCCATCTCGTCTTGGAACCCGAACTCCTCGGCCTTCGGCCACACGGCCGCGATCTGATCCGTCGAGATCCCCGGCTTGACCAGGTCGATCGCGGCGTCCATCCATTCGCGCGTGCGTTTGAACGCGTCGCGCTGCGCCGTGGTCGCGCGGCCGACGACGAACGTCCGGTAGTAGCAGGTCCGGTACCCGTTGAAGACGTGGATGATGTCGAAGTACGCCTGATCGCCGGGGCGGATGATCCGGTCGGTGAAGACGTGCGGGTGCGGGCTGCACCGCTCCCCGGCGATCGAGTTGACCGCCTCGACGAACTCCGAGCCCATCTCGAACAGGCGCGCGTGCGCGAGGGCCACGATGTCGCTCTCGCGGACGCCCGGCTTCAGGGCCTCGAAGATGTCCTGGTAGACCCCGTCGACCATCGCGCATGCCTGCGTCAGCAGCATGATCTCGTCCGGGCTCTTGATCTCACGCGCGTCGGCCATCACCTGCTGGCCGTCGCGGACCGTCATCCCGGCGTTCTGGAGCTCCAGGAAGATCGACGTCTCGGCGACGTCCACGCCGAGCGGCATGTCGCCCACGCCCTCCTCGACCATGATCGAGTGGATCTCCTGCACCGCGCGCGCCTGCAGTCCGACGCGCGGGTGGATCGCACCTTGGAGCCCGGTGTTGCCGGCGACCGAGTTCGTCTCGTCGTACAGGTGAGGCAGCTGTAGCCGGTGTGCCTTCGCCGCCGATCCGAAGTCGAAGATCCGGGGCCGCCCTGTCCGCGTGAGGAGCGCGTACCGCTCACCCTTGTTGAACGCCCAGTAGCCGATCTGCGTGGCCGTGACGTAGCGGATGTTGCTCGTCTCGAACAGGAGGAGCGCGCCCAGATCGGATGCCTCGAGCGCCTCCCGCGCGCGGTTCAGCCGGTAGGTGCGGAGCCGCTCGAAGTCGACGCGGACCTCCCAATCGACGCCGGCGATGCCGGGCGCAGGGGTCGTCGCGACCGGGAACCCGTCCGTCGTCATCGGCATGTCCTCCTCGAGTGCTCGAAGTGGGGACCGACCGTCGGAGAGCCCCACTTAGCGGGTCCGTCGCGGTGTGCATCATACGCACGTCGTGCGCTCGTCTGCACCCGGCAGAAATGTTCAGTGACAGTGTCTATGGTGTCCAGTGCCGCTTGTCTCATGACGTGTCCACCTCTCAGATGCCCGGGGGCTTGAATCCCGACTTGGAAACGACGAAGTCCCTGGACTCGGCGGCCATCCGCCTCACGGCCGGCCAGTCGACATGGAGCAACTCGCCGTGACGCTTCATCACCCGGCCGGCGATCACGACCGTGTCGACGTTGCCGGTGTCCATCCCTGCGACGACCGCCGTCGCCGGGTCGTTGAGCGGGGTGACGTTCATCCGGTCGGTGCGCAGCATGATGAGATCCGCCTGTTTGCCCGGCGTCAGCGTCCCCACCTTCGAGTCGAGCCCGACCGCCCTGGCCCCCTCGATGGTGGCGCAGGCGAGAACCTCCGCCGTCCGGAGCGCCGTCCTGCCCGCGGCGGTTGCCGACGCTCGCTGCAACGCCAGCACCGAGCGCATCTGGTTGAACATGTCGCTCGGCACGTTGGTCTCGACATCCACGCTGAGGCTGGGACGGAGACCCCGGTCGAGGAACTTCTGGATCGGGGGCATCCCGTGGCCCATCATCATCTCCACCGGCGAAGCCAGCGAGACGGTGCCACCCGTGTCGACGATCATCTGGATCTCGGTGTCGTTCAGCGTCGTGCAGTGGATGTAGGTCGTGTCGGGACCGAGGAGACCCGCCTCGCCCATCTCTTGGAGCTTCGCGTCCTGTCCGTAGCTCCCGACGCCGACATGGGTCGTGATCCGCGCTCCCGTCTCACGCGCCAGCTTCCAGTGGTCGCGCGAGACCTCGAAGTCCGTGAACTCCGGGCCGGGCGCGGCGAGCGCGAGCGTGAGCATCTGGTCCGCCGAGGAGAAGTGCTCGGTCGCTGCCCGGACGAACCAGCTGGGCTGACGCTCCTCCCACTTGCCCCACCACGGGAACCCGTATGCGAACACCGCGCGGAGGCCGGAGTCCCGGAGCGCTTGGATCACCGCGTCGGTGTGGGCGGGCGAGCTCTGGATGTGCGACCAGTCGAGGAGCGTGGTGATCCCGGCGTCGATGGCGCCCAGCGCCGAGACCAGATCGCCGATGTACGCGTCCTCCGGCCGGAACGCGGGTGCCAGCTTGTGCAACACGAACGAGATGTAGCTGGACCTTCCTTCCAGCGGAACGTCGGTGCCGATGTTGCGCAGGAGGCCCTCCCAGATGTGCCGATGCGAGTCGACGAAGCCCGGCATGACGATCATGCCGGACGCGTCGATCACCTCGGCCTCCCCGTTCTGGAGGCCGGGGCCGACCGCGACGATCTCGCCGTGTTCGATGAGGACGTCCGCGGACGCGAAGTCACCCACGTTCGGGTCGAGGCTCAGCACGATGCCGCCGCGGACCAGCGTCCTGCCCGTCGGCACCACTCGGAAATCGAGTCCGGAGGGATAGAAGGTGGGCAGGTCGGTTGCCTTCGGCGGGCGGCTTCCGATCATCAAACGCCTGGCCCGCTTGTAGTTCCGCTTCACCAACTCTTTGATATCGCCGGCCTGGAACAGGAGGATCCCGACCAGGACCAGGATGCCGATGATCATCGGTCCATCGTTGGGTGACAGACCGAGGTATGGGAGAACGGTGAGGATGAGCGCCAGGAGGATCGCTGCCACCGTGCCACCGATGAACGTGGCCCGGCCACCTGCGAGAGATGCGCCCCCCAGGACGGCGGCGGTGATGCTGTTCAGCGCGAAGGTGGAACCGACCTGTGCGTTGCCGATAGGCGATCGGGCCATGACGAAGAACGAGGCCACAGCAGCAAGCACAGCCGAGAGGAGGATGGCCCGGACCCGGACCCAGTTGGTCTTGACCCCGCCGCGTTTCGCCGACCGCTCGTCGAAACCCACCGCCCTCACCTCGAGTCCTGACCCGGAGGCATGAAGCCACACATCTGCCAGACCCGCTCCGACGACGATGACGATGAACGCCACGGGGATGGGCCCGATGGTCGTGGTGAGGACCGACACGAAGTCGGGGCTGATGACCCCTTGGGCCGTCGGTCGCAGGGTCAGTGAGATCCCGTCCAGGATGCTCAACGTGGCCAGGGTGGCGATGATCGAGGGGATCTTGAGTCCTCGGATCAGCCCGGCGTTGACCAGGCCGAGGGCGGCACCACAGAGAAGGACGATCCCGATCCCGATAAGGATCTCGGAGATGGAGGCTTCGGCGCCGATCACGAAGGAGCCGACGACCACCCCGAGGCCGATCATGCCGCCGACGGAGAGATCGAGATACCCCACGAGGAGTGCATGGGTCTGAGCCATCGAAGCGACGATCAGGGGAAGCGCCAGGATGAGGATCTGCGACACGTTGGTGGCGTTGACGAACCCGGGGAACCGCGAGTTGGTGTACCACAGCAACGCTGCGACCAGCAGGATCTGTAGCACTACCGGCATCCACAGCCGGAACCTGACGATCTTGCGCCACTTGTTCTTGTCGCGAGCGTCGCGGATGACCTTCCGGACGGCGAGTCGCGCAGCTTCGACGCGCTGGCTCATGGCCCCCCGTTCGAGGAGGGCGTCTTCGGCATCGCGACTCCGAGCGGCGACCGCCCTGCCTTGGACAGACCGGGCCCTCGCACCATCGCCTCGACGATGCGCAACTCGTCGAGCTCGTCGCCGGGGATCTCCTCGATGATCTGTCCCCGGGACATGACGAGCACCCGATCGCACAGCCCGGAGAGCTCGATGGGGTCGCTCGACTTGACGAGCATCGCCGTCCCGCTGTTCGTGCGGGTGCGCAGGGCCATGTAGATGTCGAAGCGGGAGCCGACATCGACGCCTTGCGTCGGCTCGTAGGCGAGGATCACCGACGGCTCCTTGAGGAAGCTGCGAGAAACCGAGACCTTCTGCTGGTTGCCCCCGGAGAGGAACTCGACCGGCTGCTCGAGCGACGGCGTCCGGATCTCCAGCTGTTCGGCGAGGTCGGAGACGACGCGTCGCTCGACCCGCCTCCTGAGGAAGCCGAGCACGGAGAACCGGCGCAACGATTGGACGGTCGAATTCACCCTGACACCGAGCACGGGCATCAGCGCCTCACGTTTGCGATCACCGGGCA
Organism: Actinomycetota bacterium; assembly: GCA_038211015.1. Taxonomy (GTDB): domain Bacteria; phylum Actinomycetota; class UBA4738; order UBA4738; family HRBIN12; genus JBBQVZ01. The sequence goes on from JBBQVZ010000013.1 coordinate 18,649, forward strand.
GCAGCATGACCCCCGATCCCACTGCCTCATGGGTCGAGATCAGCGACAGCTCCTTGCCATCGCAGACGATCCGCCCCGACTTCGGCGGCTGGCGGCCCGCCAGGCAGTCGAAGAGCTGGGGTTGGCCGTTGCCTTCGGCGCCGGCGACCCCCACGATCTCGCCGCTCTTGAGCGTGAAGCTGACCGGCCCGAACGACTGCCCTTGGAGGCCGTCAACCACGAGCACCTCGCGGGACTCATCCACCACGTTGACGGGCGGCGGGAATGCGGCCTCGAATGGGCGCCCGACGATCAACTCGACGAGCTCGGCCTCGGACGTGGCCTTCGCGTCGAAGGTGCCCTGACTCCTACCATCGCGAAGGACGGTGATGCGATCGGCGATCTCGAGGACCTCGGGCAGACGGTGGCTGACGTACACCACCCCGACGCCACGTTCCTTGCACGCGGCAACCGTCCGGTGCAGCGCCTCGATCTCGTCTGGTCCCAAGGCCGTGGTGGGCTCGTCGAGGAGTAGCACCAGTGGGTCGGTCACGAGAGCCTTCGCCACCTCGAAGAGCTGACGGTCGGCCAAGCTGAGGGACCCCGCCGGGGCGTCGGGGAAGAGCTCGAGATCGAGGTCGAACTCCGCAAGGAGCCGTCTCGCCCACTTCTTCCTCCGCCGGTAGGGCGACCGTTGATCCGCCGGAGCCGCCAGGTAGAGGTTGTTCTTCACGGGCTCGGCCAGGATCAGCGAGGTGTCCTGATACGCCATCGCCAAGCGCAGCTTCCTCGCCTGGGCCGGGGAATCCCGACGAAGGGGTTTGCCCCCGATCTGGACCGTGCCCAGATCGGGGTCCACGAACCCACTTGCGATCCCGAGGAGGGTCGACTTCCCCGACCCGTTCTCGCCTACGACGGCGTGGACCTCACCGGCGCGGCAGTCGAAGCTGACATCGGTCAGCGCTCGAACCGCCCCGAACTGCCGGGAGACACCGCTCAGCTCGAGGACCGGGCCACCAGGGGCCGACCCTCCTCCTGGATCGCCTTCCGTCATGAGCCTGCAAACATCAGCTGGAGGACCGAGTTCGGCACCAGCGAGGTGCCAGAAACGGCAGGGGCGACACGATCGGGGTCGCAGTCCGCAGCCGTCACCTGCCGCATCACGTGTGGCACGACGACCTCAGCCGGGATCTCGGCGCCCTGGAGCGACATCATCGCCGCGGTGACGCCGATCCGTGACTGGAAGTTGCCACCGGCCGAGTACCAGATGTTGTAGGTAGGCTCGTTTCGCTCCGCCCAGTCGCAGAACAGGTCCTGCTCGTCGGTGCGCAACGCGACGGTGAGGTTCTTCACCGGTATGCCCAGATCCTTGTACGTCTGCAGACCGATGTACATCCCGTCGGCGTACTCGTACGCCCAGCCCTTGATCCCGGGGTTGGTCGTCAGCAATCCTTGATAGACGCCGGGGATCGCGGGCGGATACCAACTGGTGTCGCCGGTCGTGCTGTTCTCGTTGGCCGGCGGATCGACCAGATCGACCCCACTGGCGAGGCCCGAGATGGCGCACCGTTGCCAGCCGAGGGACAGGGCGTTGCCCGGGGTCCCGCCGAGGATGGCCACCTCGCCGGTGCCCACACCGTCGTTCAGGACCTTAGCGAAGCTCTCGCCGAGGGCACACAGGTCCTCACCGACCACGGTCAGGTAGTCCTCACCGGGAACGAGGGCACCTTCCTGATCGGGAAGCCCGACCCAGCCCGCCGAGAACGAGACATACGGGATCCCCGCGTCGTCCGCTTCCTTGATGGCGTCGGCGATCGCCACACCCATGTCGGGATAGCCGACGATGAAGTCGACCCCTCGTTGGATCAGGAACCGGATGTCATTGGCGTGCACGGCAGGATCCGGGTTGAAATCGGCCTCGGTGGAGACGATGGTTCCGATGTCCTCGTAGGTGAGTGCCTGGAGGATGGCCTCCATGTGGCTGACCGCACGCCAGACGTTCACCGTGTCTCCGCCACCGTCGGCATAGCCCATCACGACTTCGCCGCCGGTCCCGGTGTCACACTCGCGCTTGTTCCAACACTCCATCGCCTTGTCGATGGTGGCTTGATCGAGATCTTGCGTCGCCCTCGCGATGGAAGCCAGGATGATGTTCCAGCTCGCCTCATCCGACGGCTCGACGGGGCCCAGCGCCTTCTCGACCAATGCCGGGTCGGCATCGGTGCTCTCCCCGAACTCCGACAATGCTCCGGTGCTTCCGGTCGCCCCCGTGGTGGCACCGCCGGTGGTTCCAGTGGCAGCCGGCTCGTCGTCGTCACCGCTGCTACATGCAGCCCCCACCAACGTGAGCATCAGCACGATGCCGATGATCTTGCTCCTTCTCATGTTCGACCTCCCCTTGGTCGATGGCGCTCGCCATCTCGGATCGATGGGACTCGGGTCTCTGATCGATACGACTCGCGGATGCCTGCCTCCCTTCTCATCGGATCCCGCTGGACGTTTCTCATGGTCCGTGACCCACGGCGTCGGGTTTCCGTTCGCGGAGCACCTGCTCGACGCCCCGGATGATCCGATCGCCCGAGACCAGCATGCCCCCGATGATGACCAGACCGAACACCACGAACTGGAGCGCGGTGGGCAACCCCATCGTTCGCAGCATCTGGTTGAGGCCCGTGAGGAACAAGGCGGCTACGAACGTGGACGACGGGCTGGCCAGACCTCCGGTCAGGGAGGCCCCACCGATCACCACTGCCGCGATCGGGCCGAGGAGATACGTCGTGCCGACAGCGACCCCCGGGGTGCGAAGGAGCCCCGCCAGCGCCACGCCGGCGATGGCGTAGAAGACGGCGGCCACCACGTAGACCAATATCTGGTTGAGGCTCACCCGGAGACCCACGACGTGGGCGGCCACCGGGTTGGCTCCCACCACCTGGAACCTGCGACCAACCACCGTGTAGCGGAGGCCGATGATCAAGACGATGGTGAGCCCGATACCGATCCAGAAGATGGGGCTGACACCGAGGATGCGGGTCGAGGTCCAATCGGACCACCCGGTCGGCACCGGGCTCTGAACCGGAATCGTGCTTCCGTAGCGATTCACCACACCGACCACGATCAGACCAACCGCCAGGGTGACGATGAGCGCGTTCAGCTTGAGCGCGCCGATCAGGATGCCGTTGACGAGCCCGACGACCACCGCGGCGGCGAGGGCGGAGGCGATCGCCATCCAGATGTTCTCGTTGGATCCGTCCCCGACACCGACCATGATCACCGCGGCCAGGCTCATGGTCCCGGGGACACTGAGGTCGATCCCGCCGGTCATGATCACCAACATCTGGCCGAGAGCGGCGATCCCCAGCACCGTCCCGTAGGGAGCGATGGCGCGCAGGGCAACCCCACTCAGAGTCGCCGGAGCCCAGATGGACGCCACGATGACGAGGAGAAGCAGTGCGACGTACACCGGCAGGTAACGGGACGCCACCACGAAAGACGTGACCGCCGAGGAATGCGACCGTGGCCGGCTCACTCGTCACCTCGCGGTGCGGCGCCGACGAACAGACCGGAGGCGGTGGCCACCCGCTGCCGGGCGGCGGTCGCCAGGCTCCCGGCGCGTCGCCCACCGACTTCGAGGACGCCGTGGCGCATCACGACACGTCCGCCGACGAACACCCAGTCGACGTTCGACGTGTCCATGCCCCACACCACCGCACCGATCGGGTCGTTGACCGGGAAGATGTTGGGGCGGTCGGTCCGGAGCACGACGACATCGGCTTGCATGCCCGGCTCGAGCGATCCCGTCACCCCGGCCAGTCCCGCCACCCGGGCGCCGTCGACCGTGGCGTGACGGATCACGTCGCGCGTGCCCATCAGCTTGGGGATCCCGGCCTTCCCGGCCAGCTTGAGGTCGAAGACGGTGGCGTGTTGCAACGAGATCGTCGCCCGCATCTGCGCGAACATGTCACCGGGCGTCAGCCGTTCGTCATCGATCCCCAGACCCGGTCGGATGTCGCGGTCGATCAACTGTTGGGTAGGAGGCGATCCGAGGCCGCTCGCCATCTCGCTCGATGGCGAGAGCGACACCGAGGCGCCGGACGTCGCGATCGCCTCGGCATCCGCGTCGTCCAGCGCGAAGCAGTGCGCCAGCGTGACGTCTTCACGCAAGAGCCCGCGAGCGGCCGCGTCGGAGATCACGCCATGCCCCGAACGTCCTGCACCGTGGGCGTGGATGCGCACGCCCGACTCCCGTGCCAGCGCCCATTCGCCGGCGACCCTCTCCAGATCCGAAGGCCCGGGCAGGACGGACCCGAAGGCGATGCCGGTCGACGGTCCGGCCGCGTCGGTCAGGCGAGCGACGAGCTGCGGGATCGCGGAGCCTGTAGCGTCATCGCCTCGCGTCCGATGAGGAGCGGTGACGAACACGGTGCGCAGACCGGCGTCGGCGTGCGCCTGGAGTGCGGCGTCCGCGAGATCTTCGTCGGGTCGTATAGGTGACCAGTCGACGACGGTGGTGATCCCGGCTTCGGCTGCGCCCAGCAAGCCGATCAAGGTGGCGGCGTAGACGTCCTCCGCCCGGAAGTGATCGCCGACGTCCGCCGGCATCGGGGCCACATCGCTCCCCGCCGGGTCGCCGAAGTTCCGGAACAGCGACGTCCAGGCGTGACGGTGCGTGTCGACGAAGCCTGGCATGACGATGGTGTCGGTCGCATCCACGTGCTCGGCGTCGCGAGCGCGGAGCCCGATGCCGACTTCCGCCACCACGCCGTCATCCATGAGGACGTCGGCTTGGGTGAGATTGGAGGTCTTCGCGCCCAGGATGAGCACGCATCCGCCGCTGAGCAGGATCTTCGACGTCACGAACGGGGCCCCCTCACTGTGCAGGGACACTACATACCTCGCTCCGGCTTTGCCAGGCAAAGCGTTCAGCGATGCTGGACATCGTGAGCGCCGACCAATAGTCGCACTGATGCCCGAGCGGGGAGCGAGCGGAGCGTCTATCCTGCCTGCGTCGAGCGGAACTGAGGACGGGATGGCCGGCGAACTGGAGGACATCGGAACCAGGCTCCGCGAGGAACGCGAACGGGTCGCCATCAGCCAGCGTGAGCTGGCGCGGAGGATCGGACTGTCGGCCAGCCTGATCTCGCAGATCGAGTCGGGACAGTCCAAGCCCTCGGTGAGCACGCTCTACGCGATCGTCACCGAGCTCGGGGTCTCCGTCGACGACGTGTTCCGCGGGAGCAACGGGCACGCCGGGATGCGTCAAGGAGCCAGCGAGGAAGCGTCGGGCGGCGGGGAAGGACCGGTCGTGCGCGCAGTCGAGCGCCATGTGATCGACCTGGCGTCGGGCGTCCGGTGGGAACGCCTCACCAGCCACCAACACGAGGACGTCGACTTCCTGCACGTCATCTACGACGTCGGCGGATCGTCGGCGTCCGACACGATGATGATGCGCCACCCCGGTCGCGAGTACGGGATCGTGATCTCGGGTCGCCTCGGCGTCCAGCTGGGGTTCGAGACGTTCGAGCTCGAACCCGGAGACTCGATCGGGTTCGACTCGACCCAACCACACCGGCTGTGGAACCTGGGGGCCGAGCCCGTGCACGGGTATTGGTTCGTGGTCGGCCGCGAAGGGTAGCGGGGCGCACGCCGCGCCCGGGAACTAAGGAGGGGGCATGGGGTCGTACGAGACCGAGATCGACGTGCTCGAGCGGGAGCTGGAAGGCGTGCTCGCGGTCTTCGACGGGCTTTCGGGCGACGACTGGAAGAAGCCGACCAAGCTCGTGCCATTGGACACGGAGGCACGACACTGGACGGTGTTCGAGCTCGCCGGGCACTTCGACATCTCGATCGGACTCACGTCGATGCTGATCGACTCGCCCAGCGACGGGCAGGTCGGTCGCGACCGCGTCAGCTTCTTCATCTTCCCCCGCTCGGAGGTGGCGCCCGTCGTGTACTCGTATGCCTACACGATGGTCGAAGGCAAAACGCCGGCGGACATGCCCGGCGTGCTTCGCGACACGTTCACGAAGGCGGTCGATGGGTCCCGTGCGAACCCACCCACCCTCGTGGGTTCGGGGTACTACGCGCTGATGGAGCTCGGTGAGTTCGCGCCGAGCCGGATCGTCGAGGCCGTCGTCCACGGGTTCGACCTCACCGACGCGCTCGGACTCGAGACGATCGCGACCCCGGACGGTGTCGCGTTCAGCGCCGGGGTAATGGACGAGCTCCTGCGGCGCCACACGGTGGGTGGGCGACCGGCGGATCTTTCGGACGACCTCGCCTGGGTGCGCGCGGCGTCGGGACGTGCGCCGCACGACGATCCGCGCCTGCCGCTCATCGGCTGACCCGACACCACCGGCCCCACACACGGTCGCATTCGCAGGTAGCGACCTCAGCAAGCACGAGTGATCCCACGGGTTTCCACGAACACGCCCCTCCTTAGCGTCGCCTCAAGGGCCCCACGCACGGGCCCACGGCGCGAAACGGGGTGGGTTCGATGGGGATCCCAATCACACGAGGCACCTTCTGCACACGGCGTTCCCGGACCGTCACGGTGCTCGTGCTCCTCGCGATCGTCACCGGCGTCATCGTTCTGGGGACGACACGCTCCGCCGGCTCCGGGATCCAGCGGGTGATCATCCTGCGCGTCCCTCCTTCGACCCACGCCCCTGCTCCGGCCGACGCCGCCCTCGACGCCGATGCATCGACGCCGTGGGTCGTCACCGAGAACGAGAAGCCCGGAACGTCGAAGTGGCGGATCCCCAAGAACGCTCCCACGGGCATCGAGGGCTTCGCCGACATGGTGAGCGCGCAACGCGGCGACCTGGTCACCGTGTACGTCTCGACCCGCGCGAGCTCGTTCCACGTCGAGGCGTATCGGATCGGCTACTACCAGGGGCTCGGAGGACGTCTCATCTGGCGCTCGGCTCGACAACGCGGGCACGACCAGCCTTCCCCCACCCGGACATCCGGGACCAACATGATCGAGACATCGTGGTCGCCCTCGCTCCGGATCCGCATCGGCAAGGACTGGCCCCAAGGCGTCTACATGCTGAAGCTCGTTGCCGGCAACGGCGCGCAGAGCTACGTGCCGCTCACCCTCCGCGACGACTCGAGCCACGCCGACCTGGTGATCCAGAACTCGGTGACGACGTGGCAGGCGTACAACGAGTGGGGCGGTTACAGCCTCTACCACGGCGCGGGCGGCTCCTTCAGCACGCGTTCGCGTGTCGTGTCCTTCGACCGTCCCTACGAGGGGCGGAGAGGTTCGGCCGACTTCTTCTGGATCGAGTCCCCGGTCGTGTTCCTGGCCGAGCGGCTCGGACTGGACGTCACGTACTGGACCGACATCGACCTCCATCAACGGCCGGGGCTCCTGATGAACCACCGGGCGCTGGTCTCGCTCGGCCACGACGAGTACTGGTCAAGCGACATGCGGCGCGGAGCGCTCTACGCACGCGCGCACGGTGTCAACCTGGCCTTCCTCGGAGCGAACGACGTCTACCGCCACATCCGACTCGTCGCGTCCCCACTCGGCAAGGATCGGCGACAGGTCAACTACAAGGTCGCGTCCGAGGACCCCTTGTACGGGGTCGACGACGACGAGGTCACGTCTCAGTGGCGCGAGGCACCCGCGCCACGGCCGGAGAGCGTGCTGCTCGGAGGGCTCTATCAGTGCAACCCGGTGCACGCCGATATGGTGATCTCGGCCGCGTCGTCCTGGGTCTTCGCCGGTACCGGCCTTTCGAACGGCGACCGACTGCCGGGCGCGATCGATCTGGAGTACGACCGGGTGGATGGAGACCTCCCCACCCCCGCCTCGGTCCAGATCCTCGCGCACTCGCCGCTCACGTGCCGAGGGCGGGGCGACCACGCGGACCTGACCTACTACACCACGCGAAGCGATGGAGGCGTGATCGACGTCGCCAGCCAGGGATGGATCCCCCTCCTCGCCTGTCAGCCGCCACAGCGGTCGACCCGGTGCAACCGACACGCCGTTCGGATCACCTCGAACATCCTGCGGATGTTCGCCGAGGGCCCGGCCGGGATCGACCACCCATCGAGGCCCAACCTGGCGCGGTTCGGCATCCGCCTCGAACACCCGCTCCATGTCTGAGCGAGGCCCATCGTTCGCCGTCTGCGTCTATCTGTTGTCTCGCGCGGCGACGTTCGTCACGGCCGGGGGGATCGCCGTCATCTCCAAGTCGTCGATCGGCGACGTGCTGGCGCGGTGGGACGGGGGGTGGTACCTGTCCATCGTCCGCGACGGATATCCCTCGTTCGTGCCTCCCGGGTCCGGCGTCGCCGCGCAGAGCAGCCTCGCGTTCTTCCCCGGATACCCGCTGGTGGTTCGCACACTGTCCGTGCCGCTCGCGCTCTCACCCGAGTTCGTGGGGTGTGCCGTCTCGCTCGTCGCGGGGCTCGCCGCCACCGTGGCCCTCTGGCACCTCGCGGCGCGACTGAGCGACGAGGACACCGCGGACCGAACCGTCGTGCTCTTCGCGTTCCTTCCGTCGGCGTTCGTCATGTCGATGGTCTACGCCGACGCGCTCTTCCTCTTCCTGGCGGCCTGTTGCCTGATCGCCCTGGTGGACGAGCGATGGGTGGTGGCCGGAGCGGTCGCGGCGGCCGCGGGGTTCGTTCGTCCCACCGCCGTTGCGCTGTGCCTCGCGTGCGCCTGGGGCGCGATCGTCGCGATCAGGCGCGGAAGATCGTGGCGCGCGCTGGCCGCCCCGGCACTCGCACCGTGGGGTGCGCTCCTCTACTTGGGATACCTCTGGATCCACACGGGCGATCCACTCGCGTTCTTCAAGGTGGAGTCGCGCGGGTGGGGCAACCGTTTGGACATCGGAGCCGCGAACATCCGCGCGGTGCTCCGTCACCTCGGCGAGCTCCGGCTGACGTTCTTCGTCGCGATGCTCGCGATCGTGGTCGGCGGTCTCAGCGTCGGCCTGTGGCTCCTCGTCCGGTGGCACGCTCCGGGCGTCGTGGTCGTGTACGTCTCCGTCGTGATGGGGCTGTCGGGCCTCGGCAGCAATCCCGTGTCGGTCCCTCGATTCCTCATGGCCGCCTTCCCGCTCCTGATCCCGCTGGCCGGCCGGCTCTCACCTCGAGCGACCACGGCCGTGGCGGCCGCTTCGGGCGTGCTCATGGGAACGCATTTCTTCGTGACCGGGCTGAGCCACACGTTCCCACCCTGATCGCCGGCGGCCACCACGCCTCGTCACTCACACGCACGGCACGCTGGCGGCACTCGCATCGGTGAACCCGTCGGGCTGACCGGCGGCGGGGACCCAATCCCAGGAATAGCTCGCCCGATGCAGCGACAGGCGGAGGATCCCGAATGCCTCGTCCTGGGCGGCGGCGAGGTTCGGGGTCGCGGCCCCGAACAGCAATGGGTACTTGCTCGCCCCACCCGTTCCCGCCACGAACTCCCGGATGCCGTGGACCGGATCGAACGTGCCGAACGGGTCTTGCGGCAACCACCGCTGATAGTTGTGCGAGTGCCCGTTCACCACGACGTCGGCTCGCGCGCCGTAGAGCAGCTGCCACAGCGGTCTGGTCGCCGAGGTCGCACCGCTCCCATCGGAGATCGAGAACAACGGATGGTGCCAGTACGCGAGGGTGCAGGGGTAGTCGTCGCCGGGGTGCGAGCGGAGATCGCGCTTGAGCCACTCATGCATCCGGTTGCCGGGGCCGAGATCGCTCGGATCCGTCGCAACGCCGCAGCCCCCACCGTCGAAGCAGAGCTCGGAGGACAACGCGATGAAGTGCCAGCACACGCCGCGATGGGGCGAGCACCCGACGGGAAGGTCGAGGCTGTAGTAGCCGAGCCCGTCGGGGCCTCTCACCCGGTCGCCGAAGTATCGGAAGTAGCCGTTGGGGGTGGAACTGGGGTCCGTCGTGTACTCGTGGTTCCCGGGCACGGGGAACGTGCGCTCGAGGAACTTGCCCCACGTCGGGTCGTAGTACTTCCGATAGGCCTCGTAGTCCCCCGTGTCGTACTGGCTGTCGCCGAGGACCAGCACTCCGATGAGCCCGGCGAGGAGGTCGGCGGTGTCGTCGTACTGGCAGCTGTCGGGGTGGTCGTTCGACTCGGGGTCGCTGGCGCATGCGACATCGCCGGCGGCGCCGATGGCGTAGCGCCTCTCGGGAACCAAGATCGGTGACGGAGCGCTTGAGGTGGGAGACGGGCTGCGCGGCTCGACGCGCGCCGGGGCTTTCACCGGCGCGGCCAACCAACCCACCAGACCGATCGCGATCGCGACGGTCAAGGCCAGCCTCTTCGCGATGACGCGTCGCATCCGCATTGCTCGCGCCGCCGTCAGTAGCTGATCGCGAACCCCGGCGGGCGAGGACGACAGAGTTGCCGGAGGCGACCACGCTCCGTCCGAAGGATGTCGCGGTATGCGCGGCTACCCGCCACGTTCGTCAGCTGGAAGGGATCGCGGTCGAGGTCGTAGAGCTCCTCTTCCCCTGTGGCGTAGTCGATGTAGACGTACCGTCGGGAGTGCACCCCGCAGTAGGTGGGAACACCTTCTGAACCGAGCTCGAGATGCTCCATCAAGAAGTCCTTCCTCCATGGCGCTCCCGGGCTCGAAAGCAGGGGGATGAGACTCCTGCCTTCGACGTCCGTTGGATGCAGGCCGGCCAACTCGGCGAACGTCGGAGCCAGGTCGATGTTGAGCACGAGGCGATCGTCACGACGTGGGGAGCCGATCAAGGCGTCGTCGCGGATCACGAACGGCACCCGGATGCTCTCCTCGTAGGGGACCACCTTGCTGGACCATCGATGCTCCCCCCACAGCATGCCGTTGTCAGAGGTGAACACGATCAGGGCGTTCGAGAGGCGCCCGGTGTCGGTCAGCGCGTCCAGGATCTCGGACACCGCCCGATCGACCGATCTGAGCGACCGATACTGATCGATGCGGAACCGCTCGATCGATGCCCGGGTCGATCCCGGAAGAGGACCGTGACTCCTGATGTACGCGGGCTTGTCAGATACGTCCGCCTCGTCGTAGCTCGCCGGCCGCCACGGCCTGAGGTCGGAGAAGCGCTCGTCGTCTCGGGGCGCCGGGGTGGCCGGCCCGTGGGCGGCGTGCGGCGCGAAGTAGAGGAAGAGCGGCTGATCCCGATCGGTGGACCTGATGAGATCGGTGGTCTGATCGACCAGCACGTCGGTGCCGTAGTCCTCCGGATCCGATCCGTACGACCTGAGGTTGCCGTCGTCGTTCGCCGAATAGTCGAAGTACGCGCCTCCGTCCCAGGTCACGAACCAACGGTCCCAACCGGGCGGGACGTAGGAGTCCGCGTACCCGTTCAGGTACTTCCCCATCAACGCGGTTCGGTACCCGGACCGCTGGAGCCACGTGGCGACGGTCGAGGTGTCGTGGAACGCGGGGAACCCGCCGAACGGCTCCTTCGGGTGGTTCGTGTACACGCCGGTCGAGTGCGAGTACTGACCGGTGAGGATGCTCGAGCGGCTCGGGCAGCACACAGGATTGGAGACGTAGCCGTTCGTGAACTCGATGCCCTTCGCCACGAGCTCGGAGCGCACCGTCGGCATGGCCCAGAGCGTGTCGAAGCGTTGATCGTCGGTCAGGATCAACACGATGTCCGGTCGTTGGCTCGTGACGACCGCCTGGATCGGCGCCGTCGAGGGCCGCTGCGCCGGATCGGATCCCCGGGTCGACGCGACCAGCGTGCTGGCCGAGACGGCGACCACAAGGGCGACGACCGACGAACGGACGACGGTCATGGTCGGGGGTGGTGCCATCGGGGATCTCCTCCTTCGGTCGGCTTTGCGCCGACGCTAAGGAGGGGCGTGTTCCGCGCAATCCGAGGGACCACGGGGCTTTGGTGACGCGGCTACCTACGAATGCGGAGGGCCATCCGGGGTATCGAAGAACACCGCGAGCTCCGTGCGGGATCGGATGCCCAGCTTGCGGTAGGCGTGCGAGAGATGACCTTCGACGGTTCGGACGCTCATGAACAACGTGTCGGCGATCTCTCGATTGGTGCGACCTGCGGCGGCGAGCTTCGCCACGCGATGTTCGGCCTCCGTCAGCACTCCGACCGCGGCCCGACGCCCGCCGATCCGTGCGAGCTCGGACCGGGCCTGCTCGGCCCAGAGCCGTGCGCCCAGGCGATCGAAGATCTTGAAGGCCTCCTCGAGCACCTCTCTGGCCGGAGCTTTCTGCTTGGCTCGGCGCCGGATCGAGCCGAGGACCACCAGCGTCCGAGCGAGCTCGAAAGGCACCGACACGCGATCGTGCGCCTCGAGCGCCCGAGCCATCGCCTCGAAGGCGGCCGGGAAGTCGCCCCCGGCCGCCGCGAGCAGCGCTCGGGACCGGGCGGCGATCGCGAGCGCCAACGGCCGGTCCAGGGCGCCCCCGCGTTCCTCCAGCCACGCGACAACCTCGGTGGCGGCGTCGCTCGCCCCGAGCTCGATGAGCGCGGCCACGTGATCGGCCACGAACGGGAACATCGCGGGTTCTCCGTAGCCGGCGCGTCGGTGGAGTTGCCACGCGCGGTCGAGATGCTCACGGGCACCGTTCGCGTTGCCCAACGACAGCTCGATGGAGCCAAGCGCGGAGAGCGCCGCGATCTCCGCCTCCGCCGCCCCGCTCCGCAGGGATGCATCCAACGCCTGCTCCGCGTGGGCTCGCGCCTCATCGACCTCCCCGAGGCAGGCTTCAAGGAGGGCCAGGGCTCCGAGCCGCCCCGCGTGACCGGGCGAGACGCCGATCGCCTTGATGAGGTGCTCGAGCGACGCTTCCCAGTTCCCCGCCAAGAACTCGATCCACCCGAGGTCCGATCGCAGAAAACCGACGGCATCCTCATCGCCCGCGTCGATCGCTTCGGTGAGGAGCGACGAACACCTCTGACGGCTTTCGTCGAACTCGCCCGTCTTCGCCAGCAGGTTCGCGAGGACGAAGCTCGGACGCCGAGCGATGGAGCGCGGCTCGGACGACACCTCGAGCGCGAGCGCCCGGTCCATGACGGCATGGTCGATCCCGCGCCCGAGCCATACCTGCGTCGCGACGAGCGCCGTGAGCGCGTCGGCTTCGACACCTCGATCGTCCGCGGACCCCGCGAGCCGAAGTGCCTCTTCGGCATCCTGATGTGCGGCGCTCAGGTCCCCCAGGGAAGCGATGGCGCGCGAGCGCCACATCGAGATGGAGCTGAGGACCGCCACGGAGATCCCCTCCTCCTGTAACGCCTGCGTCAAGACATCGGCGGCCCGGCGTCGGTCGTCGCGAACGACGAACGCCCGCCCGAGACGAAGTAACGCCTCCGCTCGTTCAGGCCCCGGCGGAGCCGTCGACGTCACCGACTCGAGCAGCACGATCGCCGGGTCGTAGTCTCCCGCGAGGAGGCGATACTCGGCGGCCGCGCTCCGCAGACGGCGGACGTCCGCGACGCGGTCGGGCGTCGTGAGCCGCTCGGCCAATTCGCACAGGTCGGCCGCGGCGGCCGTCGACCCTCGAGCGCGAGCGTTCACCGCCGCCTGTTCGAGGGATGCGGCCGCCGCATCGTCCGCGCCGTCCGCCGCCAAGGCCAGATGTCGCGCGCGCTCCTCGGCGTCGTCCACCACCGCGCTCAGGCGACGGTGCACGCGGTGACGATGCTCGCGGGAGCTGTCTGCGTAGATCGCCGACCGGTAGAGGGGATGCGCGAACGAGATCGCTCCGCCGTCGCTCTGCACGATCCCGGCATCGACGGCCTCGGCGAGCGGTTGATCGAGCGGCGAGCGTTCGAGCGCTGCCTCCAACAGGTCCACCGTGGGTCGCGAACACGCCGAGGCGTACAGGAGCATCTCCTTCGCCAACGAGGGGATCGCTCCCACGCGATCCCGGACCAGGTCGTCGCGGAGGTTCCGGGGGATGGGCAGGGCCAAACCGGTGGCACGGGTGTCGCCCCGGAGCGTCGCGCGCGCGATCTCCAGCGCGAAGAACGGGTTCCCCCCCGACGTCTCGTGCATACCCTTGAGGATCGGCGGCGGGAAGCTCGCGCCGAGACGTGCGCGCAAGACTTCGGCCAGCTCGTCGAGCGACAGCGGATCGACCGAGAGCCGCGTCACCCGTTCCTCCCGCAACGCGCGAGCGATGCCCAATGGGAGGGTCGACCCCGATCCCCGCACGGCGACCAACCAACCGATCGGCTCCTCATCGAGACGCCGGATCGCGAACTCCAGCGCCCCGGCCGTCGAGACATCGAGCCACTGGACGTCGTCGAGTGCGATCAGCACAGGACCGTGGGTCGAAGCCTCACGGAGGGCCGTGAGCGCCGCCGCGTACACCGCTCGGGGATCGGGCGGAGGCCCGACGGGCTCGGCTCGAAGGAGCGCGACATCGAGAGCGGCTCGCTGTGGATCGGGAAGGAGCTCGAAGAGATCGCGGACCCCTTCCAGCAGATCCGCCAAGCCGGCGAAGGAGAGCGAGGCTTCGGACTCGGCGGGTCGGATCGACAGCACAACCCAGCCCCGTTGGACGGCGGCAGCCACACCTCGATCCCACAGCGTGGTCTTCCCGATCCCGGACGCGCCCTCCAGCACGAGCGCGGACGGCCCCTCGACGAGCCCGTCCACGAAGGCATCGAGCCGGGAGACCTCATCGATCCTCCCGACGACGTGGATCCGACCCGAGGCTGCGTCGGGAGTCATCGCGGCCATTCATGCTCCGCTTCCGGGTGGGGTCGGTCAAACCATCCCTATCCCCGGGGAATCCCGGGTGTTACAACCATGCCATGCAGGCCGATCCTCGGGTGGGCACCGAGCTTGCCGGACATCGGATCGAGGCGGTCGTCGGCCGCGGTGCGATGGCGGTGGTCTACCTGGCTCGCCATCTCCGACTGGGGCGCCAGGTCGCGCTCAAGGTGTTGGACCCGGCGCTGGCTGAGGACGACACCTTCCGCGAGCGGTTCATCCGGGATTGCCGGGCCGCCGCGGCGCTCGACCATCCTAACGTCGTCACCGTGTACGACGCCGGCGAGGCCGACGGGGTCCTCTACATCTCCATGCGATACGTGGAGGGGACCGATCTCGAGCGGCTGCTGGAAGCCGAGGGATCCCTCTCCCCCGAGGTCGCCATCTCGATCGTCACGCAGTGCGCCGCCGCCCTGGACGCCGCACACGCAGAGGGACTGGTGCACCGCGGAGTCGTGCCGGCGGCGATCCTGCTCGAACGGGGATGGACGGAAGGCGGCAGGGTGTTCCTCGCCGACTTCGGCATCTCGAAGCACGTCGCGACGACCACCCGGCTGACGCGCACGGGCTCGTTCGCGGGAACCGTCGATTACGTCGCCCCGGAAGAGATCAGAGGTGCGACCGACGTGGACGGGCGCGTCGACGTCTACTCCCTGGGCTGTGTCCTCTACCGATGTCTGACGGGCGAGGTCCCGTTCCCCCGCGACTCCGAGCTGGTGACGATCTACGCGCACCTCGAGGACCCGCCGCCGCTCGCGACCGACGCTCGGCCGGATCTCCCGCCGGCCATGGACCGCGTGACCGAACGAGCCCTCGCCAAGTCCGCACAGGATCGGTTCGCCACCTGCATCGAGCTCGTCGCGGCGGCCGCCCAGGCTCTCGGTTCCTCTATGTCAGTCTCGGACCCCGGCTCCGCGACCGCGGCACGTCCAGGGGTAGCGGCACCAGCGTCCGCGTCATCCGGGAGGGCCCTGCGGTACGCCGGGATCGTCGCCGGAGCGTTCCTCCTCGTGTTGACCGGGGCGCTGTGGGGCCGGTCGCGCGACCCGCAGCCACCGACGCCTTCCTCTCCGAGCTCGGGGGCGAGGGCGGTGCCCGGTGTGAGCGGAACGAACGTCATCGTGGCGGCCGGTGAGATCGCGTGCGCGTCCGCACCCCGCGAGGACGATCTGGACAACTGTCGCTTCGACGCCACGGCGCAGCTCATCCGCCCCAGCGAGCTCGCCGCCGTGCTGGCACTCGGCGACAACCAGTACGAGTCCGGCAGCTACGAGGACTACGCGACGTACTACGAGCCGTGGTGGGGGCAGGCCAGATCCATCACCCAGCCGGTCCCGGGAGACCGTGAGTACGCACAGGGGGCGTCGTCGATGCCCACCGGGTATTTCGACTATTTCGGCGAGCACGTGATGGGCACCGATGGCCTCGGCTACTACAGCTTCGACCTGCCCTCCGGTTGCACGCCGAGGGACGACCTGTGCTGGCACTTCGTGGCGCTGAACTCCGAGCTGTGTCTCATGTCCGGCGGTTGCGGTCCCCCGACCGAAGGCGTCGACACCGGACCCGGCAACAAGATGTATCGGTGGTTGAAGCAGGATCTCTCGACCCACGACAACGGCAAGTACGCGTGCACCCTCGCGTACTGGCATCACCCGTTGTTCTCGTTCTCGACGGCGACCGACCGGTCGCTCGAAGTGCAACCGCTGTGGGACCTGCTGTACACCGCACAGGCGGACGTCGTGTTGAACGCGGACGCACACAACTACCAACGATGGGAGCCGCTGAACCCCCAGGGCGTAGGGGACTGGAGGCGCGGGATCCGCGAGTTCGTCGTCGGAACGGGCGGAGCGAGGAAGGACAGGTTGGCGTCGGGTGTGTGGCCGGACGGCCTCGCCGCGGCACAGGACACCACGTTCGGCGTTCTTATGATCACGCTCGCCGATGCGGGCTTCACGTGGGAATGGGTGTCGGCTGCCGGACAACCGGAGTTCTCCGATAGCCGCACGACGCCCGTGAGCTGTGCATGACCGACCCGCGCGTCGGCACGGAGCTCGCCGGCCATCGGGTGGAGGCGGTCATCGGCCGCGGGGGGATGTCGGTCGTCTACCTCGCCGAGCACATCGGACTGCGCCGCAAGGTCGCCCTGAAGGTCCTCGGTCCTGAGCTCGCCGAGGACGAGGCGTTCCGGGAGCGGTTCATCCGCGAGTCGCGCATCACGGCCGGGCTCGACCACCCCAACATCGTCACGGTCTACGACGCGGGTGAGGCCGACGGACTTCTCTACATCTCGATGCGTTACATCGAGGGCACGGATCTCGAGCATCTCCTCCGGAGTGAGACGCGACTGGATCCGGCCCGTGCGGTCGCCCTCGTCTCCCAGACGGCCGCCGCCCTGGATGCCGCACACGCCGCCGGACTCGTCCACCGCGACGTGAAGCCCGGGAACATCCTGCTCTCGTCCGAGCCTCGTTCGTCGACCGACCGTGCGTATCTCTCCGATTTCGGCGTCACGAAGCGGGTGGAAACCGGCGCCAGCCTCACCCGCACCGGACAGTTCGTGGGCACCGTCGACTACGTGGCGCCCGAGCAGATCCAGGGCGGCGACGTCGACGGCCGGGCAGACGTCTACTCCCTCGGGTGCGTGATGTACCGCTGCCTGACCGGGGAGGTTCCGTTCCCTCGCGACACGGAGGTCGCGACGATCTACGCCCAGTTGCAAGACCCGCCGCCCGTGCCGAGCGAGCGGCGCCCGGAGCTCCCGGCCGGCTTCGATGCCCCGATCGTGCGGGCGCTCGCGAAATCGCGCGACGACCGGTTCGACACCTGCCGGGGATTCGCCGATGCGGCAGCCGCCGTTCTGCATCCGCCACGCCCCATCACCGCCGCACCCGCCGAACGGCCGAGGACGTCGCGACGGCGTATCGCTTTCGTGTCGGGCGGCGTCGCGGTCGCGGCAGGCGTCGCGATCGCGGCAGCGCTGCTCCTGCCCGCTCGCGATCGTGACCGGTCGGTGGAGACAAGCTCGCCCACGACCCCGGGCCCGCTGCCGCAGTTGACGTGGAGCTCGGTCGCTGATCGCCAGGGCGTGTTCGATGGTCCCGACGACCAGGTGATCGCGGATGCTGCGCTCGTGGACGGCGCGATCGTCGCCGTGGGTCACGACGATGCCGGCGGCGACAGGAACGCGGCCGTCTGGACGTCGTCCGACGGCACGGGATGGACGCGCGCGCCGAGCGGTTCTCTCGGGAGGATCGGCGAGCAACGGATGGACGCCGTCGCAAGCGTTGGTGAGCAACTCGTCGCGGTGGGATCGGAGCGGACCGGCGGCGACACCGACCCGGCGGTGTGGACGTCGCCGGACCAGGGGACGACCTGGGTCCGGGTGGAGGGCGCCACCAGCGGCTTGCACGGAGCGGGCGATCAGGCGATGCGGGTCGTCGTCGTAGCCACGCCCGGAGTGGTGGCGGCGGGGTATGAGACCTCGCGTGACGGATTCGATGCAGCGGTCTGGACATCGAGGGACGGCTCGAGCTGGATCCCGCTGACGCTCGACTCCCTGGCAGGGCCGGGCGATCAGCAGATCCTCGGCGCGACGACGATGGGAGAGCGGCTGATCGTCGTCGGCTCCTCCACCTCGGAGAGCGGCGATCTCGATGCGGCGGTGTGGTTGAGATCCAGAGGGGAGTGGACGAAGATTCCCGACGGTTCGCTAGGTGGCCCTGGCGACCAGCAGATCGACGCGATCGTGACCGGAGCATCCGGATCGGTCGCGGTGGGGTCGGACACATCGGGAGGCGATCTCGATGCCGCGGTGTGGACGTCCGTCGACGGATCGCGCTGGGACCGTGTCCCGGCGACGGACGCGTTCGGGGGCGCGGGCGATCAGATGATGTCCACCGTGGCATGGGCGGGTAGCACGCTCGTTGCGGGCGGGTCGTCCGCACCCGTCGGGCGCGATCCCGATGGAGCGATATGGGTGTCCGCCGACGGCGCGCACTGGAAGCGGGCACCCGCGATGGAGGGCCGCGGACCCCAGCGGATCAGCTCGCTCATCTCCATCGAGTCGGACCGTGTGCTCGCGACCGGTTCGCAGGAACAAGCGCAGGACGTGCAGGCCGCCGCGTGGATCGCACGGCTCTCGTTCTCTGACCTCGCCTCGTGGTCCTTGCTCTCAGGTGCCCAGCGTCCCCACGTGCAGGATTGACTCGATCCCCTGGAACGGCACCGAGGTGAGCTCCTCTCCGGTCACGGCGTCGAGCACCGCCACCCCGTCCTGCAGCGCGACGTACAGGCGCAGGCCGTCCACGGACAGACCCAGGCCCGACACGTCTCCCTGCACGGGCCAACGGCTCACGACATCGAGCGACGTCGTGTCGATCGCGAAGACGGCGGCCCCGTCCGCGAGCGAGCCAATGTACAACGTCCGGCCGTCGGCGCTCACCTGCGCCGAGGTCCGCACGCCGCCGAGCGCTGACAGGTCCACCCGTCCCGTGCGCTCGATCGCCAGGCTGTGGGTGTTCATCACGGCCACGGCGCCCTTCATCGAGTCAACGATGTAGAGGACCTTGCCGTCGGGCGAGGGGGCGATCGCCTGCGCGTTCGCCGGCTCTCCCCAGAACTGCCGCGGAAGGCCGGCGCAGTACGCCCATCCCTTCTCCAGGTTCAGCACGTGCACGAACGTGACCGGTGCGTCGCCGTAGTCCCAACTGCCGTAGTCCTGCGCGTAGGCGCGAGGCTCGGTCGTGTAGAGCGTGTAGAGCTGGGAGACGTTGCCGTCGAACACCTGACGGAGCCGGATCCCCGGCATGCGCTCGGGCGCGGTCTTGAAGCGGCCGTGCACCTCGTAGACGTCGCCGTCCGCCAGGTCCAGCACTGTCACGCGGTAGACGGCCGCCGCCTCGGCGGGCAGGTACTGGATCATGAACAGCCGCGAATCCTCGACGGAGAACGCCTCGGGCTCGTAGTTGCCCCGCAGCTGGTAGCGACGCGGATCCCGAGCACCGGTCGGGTCCGCGACCACGATCGTCGTGTGGGAACGGGGAACGGGGGTCCACGGATCGACGCCGTCGGGCAGCGGCTCCATCAGCGCCACGGCTCTCCCGCTGTCGGAGACGGCGCGCACGTCCAGCTCCCCACGGATCGTGGTGCTCGACACCTGATCGCCGGTCGCCGAGTCTCGCGCGACGAGGATGGTGTCGTCGCCTTGGGTCGTGGCGGAGTACAGACGCGACCCCGTCGGGTCGGCGACCGCGCCCACGCCCTGGGTCAGCGCCGAGCCGGTCGCGGGACTGACGGCCACCGGTCCGCCGTCGGTGTCCAGCAACAGGACATCCGCGGCGGGCGAGGAGCCCTGCCCAACGTTCGACACGGCGCGCTTCTGATCGTTCGTCGAGCTCGAGGTGCACGCGCTCAGCACCAGGACGAGCGTCGCGAACACGATGAACGGCTTGGCTTGCATATCGGCCTCCCTCGCCGGATGACACGTCGGGCTCCGCCCGCTTCGATCCGTCGATGGGAATACCGCTCTCGCCCTCCGAAGGTTCCCTCGAGACGACGAGATCGAGAGAAACATCGATCGCGAGGAACCCCCGCCCCGCCGATCCGGTCTTTCGTTGACGGAGGGAGGCCTGACATGCGCGCACTTCGAGTGATCCTGATCGCGACGACGGTAGGGACGGTGCTGTTGAGTCCGGTTGCGGCGCGGGCCGACGGCGGGGCGTACATCGAGTTCGAAAAGACGCACTACCTGCCCGGAGAGACGGCGACCGGGGAGGCGTATGTCTATCTCCAGAAGCAGCACCAGGGTCTCCTCGACCGCGGGCCGTTCTACGCCTACCTCCTGACGGACGGGCAGTTCGTGGAACGAGGCGAACCGATCCCTTCAGGTGCGATCCGCCTGGGGACGTTCGACGTCGAGGAGAGCCGGCCGAAGTGGTTCGAGCTCACGGTCTCGTTCACCGTGCCCAATCTGACCGGCGACTTCTACTCGATCGCCGTGTGCAACGACCCCTGCACGATATGGGGGTTCAAGGAGGCGCTCTCGGGTCTGGTCTCGATCGTGCAGACGCCCCGCGAGGGAGCGCTGCTCACCCAGCGGCAACGACTGTACGGACGGATCTACGCGGTGCGACGCCAGGAGAAGAAGGCGGAGCGCGCCCTGGCCGAGCTGAACGAGCAGTTCGGCGCGAACGATCGCGTGCGGTCGGCGATGGCGAGCGAGATGAGTGCGATGGAGGATCGGCTCGCCGCCGCAACAGCGGCGGCGAGCGGGAACGCGCGCGATCGCACGCCCAGGCCGTTGCTGGCCCCCCAGATCGGGATCGCGCTCGTGCTGGTGTTGCTGGTCCTCGCGGCCGCGGTCGCGGCCCGGCGACGCCCGGAGCCGTCGGGAATACGCTCGCCGAGCTAACGCGGTGTGCGCGGCAGTTCGCGTTGGAGGTGCGACCGGTGGAGCGAAGCGACGAGGACCCGGGGCTGCCCATCAAGCTCGGACCGTGCTCGAACGCCGAGTACGACCCGGAGCCGAAGCTGCCGCTCGTCCTGCGCGAGACCATCCGCCTCGCCACCGAGGCCTGCGAACGCAACGCGCGATATCTGGGGATGTCGCGCCGGGAGTTCCTGCTTTCGATCTGCGGCGCCGCGACGACGCTCGCGCTCCTGGACAGTTGTAGCCGCGAGGCGTACCTGGCCGATCCGTTCCGCGTCACGAGCGAGCCGGGCGGCCGGTACCTGATCCCGCCCGAGGCGACGGTCGATCCCGAGCCCGCGCACACCGCGATCGGCGGCGAGGAGTTCATCTTCGACATCCAGGGACACCTGCTCGAGTACGACCTCAACCCGATCCTGAACGGACAAGACTTCTGGACGCGCTTCCCGCAACAGAACTGCGGCGAGGACGACCCGCGGGTCTGCTACTCGATCGACACGTTCATGGAGCTGATGTTCCTGCGCTCGGACACGTCGAAGCTGGTGCTGTC
>JBBQVZ010000014.1:0-39459 GCA_038211015.1 Actinomycetota bacterium
ACGATCAACCATCGTCCGAACGGCGTCAGCCTCGCCCTACGATGTGACACGAGAGCCTCCTTCCGGTCTGCGGCTTCGACACCACAAACCGTGCAGGGAGGCTCTCGCCGTGTAAACAACCTAAGTGG
Source organism: Actinomycetota bacterium (assembly GCA_038211015.1). Taxonomy (GTDB): domain Bacteria; phylum Actinomycetota; class UBA4738; order UBA4738; family HRBIN12; genus JBBQVZ01. Next base: position 129 of record JBBQVZ010000014.1, read on the forward strand.
GAACTACAGCTAGGGCGAGACCCGCGCCCGGAAGAGCCTCACCGGCTCGCCGCACCTGTTCCACCGTGGTGTCGGCGAGTCCCGCGAGCTCCTCATCCGTGTACATCGCCCGGCGATGCTACGTCGGACGGTGGGTAGGGTGGACGTCGTGACGAAGGCCGGATGGACCCGCGAGAACCTCAAGCATGGTGCCGGGATGCTCCGCTACGGACGGCACCCGGCGGCCACCGTCTACGACAGCATCGGCGAGGACTTCTTCATCGCGCTGGCTCCCGGGTGGCTGAACCTCGGTCTCTGGGAGGGAGACGGGAGCGATCCCGCCGAGGCGCCGGTCGCCGTGCGCCGCCTGGTGGAGACGCTCGCTCGCGAGCTCCCGAAAGGCGCGGACGTGCTGGACGTCGGCAACGGCTTGGCCGCGCAGGACCCGCTGATCGCCGAGGTCGCCGACACCAGGCGCTTGGTCGCGCTCAACATCACGCGATCGCAATTGGTGGCCGGCCGGGAGCGACTGGTGGAGGCCGGCGCGCAGGCGGTCAACGGCGACGCCACCCGACTCCCGTTCGTCGCGGGCTCGTTCGACGGCGTGATCAGTGTGGAGGCGGCGTTCCACTTCCCGTCTCGCGCCCGGTTCTTCGCCGAGACGTTCCGTGTCCTGCGGCCGGGCGGCGTGCTGTCCATGTCCGACATCCCGACATACCGGTATCCCCGTGGACCGCGCGAGATGGTCGCCGCGCTGTCGCAACTGCGCGTCTGGGGCCTGGGCGTGCACGCGGCGGCCACACCCGTCGAGATCGTGCGTCTGGTCGAGGAGGCCGGTTTCGCCGACGTCCGCACCGAGTTGGTAGGGGAGCGGGTGATCGAGCCCGCGCTGCGGTTCGTGCGGGAGCGGTTGCGGACGTCGCGTGCGGAAGCCGCCGGCTCGTACCGACTCGCCGCCTCCCTCATGCTGTCGCAGGTCGAGCTGCTGTGGGACCGCGGCATGATCGACTACCTGTTGCTGCACGCGACGAAGCCCCGAAGCCCGGGCGGGGCTACAGGCGCCCCAGCGCGATGACCGCGAGGCCCTGCTCTTCCTCCTGCTCTCCGGAGGTCGTGCCGGTGTTCTGCCCCACATCCATGATCAGGCCGATGTCGCCTTGACGAACGGCGAGTTGGCCCTTCGCGAAGAACGCTTCGTCGCCGAGACCGGTCACGACCTCGAAATCGCTCTCGGACGTCAACGAGTCCCGATACGCCGCGAAGAGGGTCGCTCCGGCGCTGCCGAGATCGAACCGGCCGACCAGGACCTCGGATCCATACAGACACGTCTGCGACTCGATCGAGCCGGCACCCGCGATCGACACCGAGGCGGTCGAGTTCTTCCCCGACGGCACGTCCATGCCGGCGGCAGAGGCGGCTTCTTCTTGGGTGATCAGTGCACAGGCTCCCGTGCCGGCCGCCTGCGCGGCCGCGCTGGGTGAGATGGATGCGGCCGACGACGGACCGTCGCTCGCTCCGGCGTTCACCTTTCCGGAACCGTCATCGCCCGATCCTCCGCACGCGGTCGCGGCGATCGCGACGGCAAGCAGCATGATGCTCAGCTGGGTTCTGGTCCTCATCTCGTTGCACCTCCGGTCGTGGATCGTTGCCGCAAAAGTGCCAACTTCTCGCGCTGGATGGATCGCGCTAGCTGCGGCTGAACGGGAGCTTCGCCGTGAGCCAGCCGATCAGGTCCGCGGGGCTGCGGCTCTGCTGCCACAGCTTGCCCGGTCCGGTGAACGTGGCGACCAGACCCTCACCCGACAGGATCGTCGACTTCCAGCCGCCGACCTTGTTCACTTCATAGCCGATGCCCTCTTCGAACGCGACGATGTGGCCCGTGTCGACCTTGTAGGACTCACCGGCGGCGAGCTCGCGTTCGAAGATCGCGCCGTAGCTCGCCACGAGCATGTCGCCGGAGCCGCTGCACCGCAGCAGGAACAGACCCTCGCCGCTGAAGAACGTCTTCGCGCCGCCCCACTTCGTGTCGACGGCGACGCTCGCCTCGCTCGCGAGCCACGAACCGGACTGCACCATGATGGCCTTCGAACCGTCGACCGGGAGGTGGATGATGTCGCCGGGCAGCGCGGGCGCGACGATGACCTCGCCCGGTCCCGAGCCCGCCGTGAACGTGTTGATGAAGAAGCTCTCGCCCCCGAGGACGGAGCGCTTCAGCCCGCCCAACAGGCCGCCCTGGGCCTTCGTCTCGATCTCGACGGCACCGGACATCCCGGTCATCGCTCCGGCCTCCGCCTGCAACCCCTCGCCCTGGTTGAGCGTGACGGTGGCCATGGCGAACGACGGGCTGAACCGGACGTCGACGTTGAGCACGATGAACCTCCTGTTGTCGAGCGACGGGTGATGCGTTCGAGTGTAGGCCTCTGCGGGGCAGGCCGACCCGCGGCCTAGCCCAGCTCGCGTCGCAGGGCCGGGAGCGGCAGCTGGCCGAGCGCGAGCAGCCGATCGTGGAAGTCGGGAAGCGAGAACGCCGCTCCATCGCGCTCGGTGGCTGCCTGCCGCGCGCGCTCGATCTCGATCATCCCGATCATGTACGAGAGCGCCTGCGCGGGGATCGCGATGTATCGGTCGACTTCGATCACCGCATCGACATGCGGCGTGCCGATCGTCTCCATCGTCTCGATAGCGCGCTCGCGCGACCAGCCGAGCGCGTGGATCCCCGTGTCGGTGACGAGACGTGCGGCGCGCATCCCCTGCGCTTCGAGCATGCCCAGGCGCTCCCAGTCGTCCAGGTACAGACCCATCTCTTCGGCGAGGCGTTCGCTGTAGAGACCCCATCCTTCCGCGAACGCGCTGCTGGCGAGGATCCCGCCGAATCGTCGGAGCGCCGGCCGGTCGGGGATCTCCTGTTCGATCGAGAGCTGGAGATGATGGCCGGGGTTCGCCTCGTGGTACGTGAGGCTCGCGATGTGGTGCAGCGGACGGTGTTCCAGGTCGGACGTGTTGATGTAATACGCGCCGCGACGCGATCCGTCTTCGGTGGGTGGGTTGTAGAAGCCGAGCGGCGTGTCCTGCTCCCGGAACTCCTCGACCGGGCGGACGTCGCAGTTGTCGTGCGGCATGCGACCGAAGAACGCCAGGGATGCGTTCCAGCTACGCTCCACCTGTTCGCGCGCCAGGGTCAGCAGCTCGTCCCGGGAAGCCGCGGTGTTCGCTCCGCTGGCTTGATGCGCCTCCATCGCCTCGGCCGCGTTCGCGTATCCGAGGCGGCCGGCGATCGCTGCGCGCTCCTCTTGGATGCCGGCGTACCGTTGGAGCCCCAACTCGTGCACCTCGCGCGGATCGAGCGGCAGCGTGGTCCACGCGAGGACCAACGCGGCGTAAAGGCCGTCGCCGTCCGCGAGCGCGGAGAGGCCGATCGTCTCCGTGCAGTGAGGCAGGTACTCCACCAATGCCTCCCGGAAGCGCGCGAACGCGGGGTTCACCACGTCGCGAACGACGTTCGCGATCCGTTCCTTCGCGGCGCCGTCCTCGTTGACCGGCGCGATCGCCGGCGAGTCCTCCGGCGCGAGCGCCAGCAGCCGCTCCAGCTGTGCCACCGCCCGCTCCGTCACCAGCCGCGGCGACGTGACGCCGCCTTCGATGCCTTCGCGAGCGACGCCCGCCCATGCCTCCATGTAGGCCGGGAACGCGCGGAGCCGGGCCTCGTAGCGGTCGAGCCGGTCGGGCGTGTCCGCCGCCTGCATCGCGGCGACCTCCGCCAGGGTCTGCGCGGGACCGAAGAAGTGTGCGGCCGCGCGCAGCCGATCGGCGCCGTGCTCGAGCTCGACGAGCGACCGGCGAGCGATCGCCTCCAGCACGTCGAGCGTTCCCCGCATGGTGATGTCCAGCGTGGACTGGTCGATCGAGGCGAGCTCGTCGAGCGCGGCGCGGTTCACCGACCCCGTCCTCGCGCGGCCCTCCTCGCCGGGGTCGCTCAGCCGATCGTCGAAGCGATCGTCGCCGATCATGGTGCCGAGCATCGGTTCGAGCTCGAGCAGGTTCTCCCAATAGCGGTCCGCCAGCGACCGCGCGCGTTCGGTGTCGCTCATCTAGAGCAGCCCCACGGTGCCGGCGCCGTCCACCTGGAGCGCGGCGCCGCTCACGAATCCCGCCGGCTCGGAGCAGAGGAACGCGACGACCTTGCCGAAGTCGTCCGGATCTCCCATCGGGCCGGTGCCGCCGAGCTCCTTCATGCGATCGGTGGCGTGCGGTCCAGGGCAGGCGAGGTTCAGCGTGATGCCGTCGCCGATCAGGTCCTGCGCGGCGGTCTTCGCCCACGCCCATAGGCCGGTGCGAGCGGTGTTCGAGTACGCGAGCGTCGGGATCGGCTGCTTCACCGAGAACGACGCGATCAGACAGATCCGTCCCCATCCGGCCGCGCGCATGTGCGGGACGGCGGCCTGCACCAGGCGGATCGAGGTCAGCAGGTTCGCGTTCAGCGCGGCGAGCATCTGATCGTCTTCCACATCGAGCGCGCGGGCGGGTGGGGGACCGCCCGCGTTCGCGACCAGGATGTCGAGACCGCCGAACCGCTCGACGGTGGCCGCGACGAGGCGCGCGGGCGCATCCGGCTGGGTCACGTCTGCGGGGATCGCCAGGACATCGCCGGGAAGCTCGGCGGCGGTGGCGGCGAGCGGCTCCGGATCCCTGGCGCAGATGGCCACGCGCGCCCCCTCGTGCGCGAGGGCGAGCGCCGCCCCACGCCCGAGCCCCTTGGACGCGGCCGTGACCAGCGCGACCTTGCCATCGATCTCCAGGTCCATCGCGCTGCATGCTACGGCGTGACCGCCGAGGTCGGCCCTTCGGGATACCCTGGTCGCGATGTCCTTCCGTCGGATCTTCCCCCGGGTGGCCGCGTTCGCGGCCGTCGCCGCGCTCGTCGTGACGCTGTTCTCCGCCGCCGACGGCCGCGAGCCGGGACCGACGCTGCCGGTGCTCCGGCAGCAACCGAACATCGCGCCGTTCCAGGGCATGGGCGTGTGGGTCGACCTCTATGACGACTGGGCGTGGAGGCATCCTTCCGCAGCCGTCGCGGACATGGCGGCGCACGGCGCACGCACCCTCTACCTCGAGACCTCGAACTTCAACCGCCCGTTCCCGTTCGCGGACAAGGAGGGGGTGGCGGCGTTCGTCGATGCGGCGCACGCCGAGGGCATGCAGATCGTCGCGTGGTACCTGCCGAACTTCGTCGACATCGAACAGGACGCCGATCGGTCGAAGGCGGCGATCCGGTTCTCGACCGACGCGGGGAACGCGTTCGACGGGTTCGCGCTGGACATCGAGGCCGCGGACGTGACCAACGCCGCCACCCGCACCGCACGGTTGCTGGACCTCTCCGCGCAGCTCCGGTCGTTCGCCGGGGAGGACTATCCGCTCGGCGGCATCGTCCCGTCGCCGCGCGGGATCGTCGTGCACAAGGACTACTGGCCCGGGTTCCCGTACGCGGACCTCGCGGCGATCTACGACGTGATCATGCCGATGTCGTACTTCACGTGGCACCACCCCACGGGTGCCAGCACGCATCTGTACCTCACGCAGAACATCCGGATCATCCGACGCGAGGTCGGCAGCGATCAGGTGCCGATCCACGTGATCGGGGGCATCGCCCAGGATGCGAGCGTGGCTCAGGCCCAGGCGTTCGTGAACGTGCTCCGCGAGCGCGGCGTGATCGGCGGGAGCTACTACACGTACACGGGCGTGCACGGCGAGGAATGGACGGTGCTGCAAGAGATCCCGGCCAACGCCCTCGGGTCGCCCGCCATGCCCGTCGCTCCTGGAGCGCTCGAGCTCGGCAACATCCCCGGGTCCGACACCACGCACGCGACCGGCGTCGTCTACTCGGTGGGCGGGTTCCCGGGCGATCGCACGCTCACGTACGACGCGTTCGACGCCCAGGCCGGCGAGATCACGATCTACGTGAACTGGGTCGCCCGCGCGACCGTGGAGGCCGGGCCCGATGGCGATTGGACCGGTCCACGGGAGCTGCTGATCCCCGACGACCTGCTCGTCGACGGCCAGACGAACACGGTCGCGTTCATCCCGGCCGATCCGAGCGGCGCATGGGGAGTCCGGACCGTGTCCCTCACCAAGTCGGCCTGAGACTCGCCGCCTGGTTGACCCGCCCCCTGGGCGTGGCTACCCTCGATGCGACCCGACCGGAGGAGGACTCCCGCACCATGCGCACCAGGTTCGTTCGTGCCGCCGTGCTGCTCTCCATCGCCTTCGTCTCCGTCGGGTGCAGCAAGAGCCTCGACATCGATGGGCTCGAGAAGGAGCTCGGAAGTCAGCTCAACACGCAGCTCGAGGCAACGGGGATCACCGTCGCCTGCCCCGACGGCATCGATGCCGAGTCGGGCGGCGAGTTCGACTGCACCGGGACGGTTCCGGATGCCGGGACCCTCACCATCCACGTGAAGCAGACCGACGACGAGGGGCACGTCACGTGGGAGGTCGTCGGCGCGACGACCGGGCCCACGGGCACGACGTAGGGAGCTCGGCGTGCTGCTCGAGAACAAGCGCCTCCTGATCACCGGCGTGCTCACGCCGCAGTCGATCGCGTTCTCGGCTGCGCAGGCATGCCAGGAGCTCGGCGCGGAGATCGTGCTCACCGGGTTCGGCCGGGGGATGAGCCTCACGCAGAAAGTGGCGAAACGGCTGCCCGATCCGCCGGACGTGCTCGAGATGGACGCGAACGATCCCGCGCAGATCGAGGCGCTCCGTGGCGAGCTGGCGACGAGGTGGGGCACCGTCGACGGCTTCCTGCACGCGATAGCGTTCGCCCCACAGGACGCGTTGGGCGGGAACTTCCTCAACACCCCGTGGGAGAGCGTGGCGACCGCGATCCAAACGAGCGCCTACTCGTTGAAGGCGATCGCGGCCGGACTGCTCCCGCTGATGGAGGAACAAGGCGGCTCGGTCGTCAGCCTTGATTTCGACGGACGGTTCGCGTGGCCGATCTACGACTGGATGGGGGTCGCGAAGGCGGGCCTCGAAGCCGTCACACGCTACCTCGCCAGGGACCTCGGCCCCAAGGGCATCCGCGTGAACACCGTCTCGGCCGGTCCGCTGAAGACCATGGCGGGCAAGGGCATCCCGGGGTTCGAGCAGATCTCCGATTCCTGGTCGCGCCGCGCTCCGCTCGGTTGGGACACCTCGGATCCGACGCCGGTCGGCCGGGCCATCGCGTTCCTGTTCTCGGATCTGTCGGCTGGCATCACGGGCGAGATGATCCACGTGGACGGCGGGTTCCACGCCATGGGCACCGACATCTTCCCGTAGCGTCCGGGCGCTGTTCCCCTCAACGCTACGGCAAACGGATACCGAACTCGCCCGCCAGCATCCGCTGTGCCCGGGAGATCACGCTGAACGATTCCTTGAGCCCACGCCTGGTCACCGGCCCAAGGGTCGCCGGATCGACGAAGTCGTCCGGCGTCTCGCCGCGACGCACCTGATCCGCCTGATGGCGGAGTCGCACCTCCCACAGGAACCGGAACGCCTCGGAGAGCTCGCCCGACATCGCCTTGTCGAGGTCGCCCAGGGCCGTCGCCCCTGCGAGCCGATCGAGTGTCCCCTTGGCGGGGATGCCCGCTCGGATGCCCTCGAGCCGAGCGATGCTCCCGATGATCGTGATCCCTCCGTGCTTCACGTCGAGGCGCCCGACGTGCTCTCCCTTCCGCTCGACCACGAGGTCTCGCAGGAAGCCGGTCGGCGCACGGTGGTCGAGGGCTCTATGCGCCAGGTGCGCCAAGAACCCCAGATCGTTCCGGGCTTCGAGGATGGTCGCGTCGAGCTCGGGTTCGGGATCGAGCGGACCCGTGACCCGGCGGAAGTCGTACACGATCGACGACAGGATGCTTCCGGACCGCCCGAGATCGCGCATCCATCCGTGGAGCGCGTCGATCCATCCCTGAACCGATCTCCGCATGGCCGGGTTCGCGGCCATCGCGTCGCCCTTGCACCGTGGGATGCCGGCGCCCTCCAGACCCTCCGTGACGAACTCGGCCAACTCGGCGAAGTACGGATCGACGTCAGCCACCGGTCGATCCTGCGCGTCGTAGGCGAGGGCGTGGTCTTGATCGGTGGCGAGCGCCTGCTCGCGTCGCGCGGCGCTCCCGAGAGCGAGCCATGCCCAGGGGACCGGGGGCTCACCGAGGCGCTCGATCCCGAGCGTGAGCAGCCGTGTGGTCATGGCGTCCACGACGAGCGCGACCACACGGCCGACGCCCACCGGCTCCGAGCTCGCGTCGACGAGGGCGAGGACGACCTGCGGCAGCTCGCGCGCTGCGGCGACAACGTCGTCGAGCGTCCGCGCTCGTTCGATCGCGCTGCGGATCGAGAACGGGGTGTCGCGGCCGATGTCCATCAGGTCGGTGGCCGTGACGAGGCCGGCGATCGATCCATCCGGGCGCGTCACCGGGAAGTGATGCACCCCTTCGGTGAACATCGCCAGCAACGCCTCGCCGACCAGGGCGTCCTCGGGCAGTGTCTTCGCCGGGAACGACGCGATCTCCTCGACGGGCGTCTCCGGGCTCCCATGTGACGCCAGCACACGCGAGCGGAGATCGCGGTCGGTGACGATCCCCCAGCCGTCGCGCATCGAGACCAGGAGGCATGAGACGCGCTCCGTGGTCATGCGTTCCGCGGCATCCGCGACCGACATCCCGGGATCGGCGACGACCGGGGCCCGGCGGACCAATCCGCCGACCGGTCGGAGCTGGAGACTCGGTGGCTCCATCGCCTCGTATCCGGCGGTCAGACGTTCGCGCATCCTTCCGAGCACGAACAGTCGCCCCGCGGACGTGCCGAGGACCTCGTCGGCGACGTCGGCACCGATCAGGTAGCAGAGCGTGTCCTCGTGCGCCCGTACGGTCGACGTCGGACTCTCGTGCGCCAGCAACGAGAACTGCCCGAACACCTCACCTTCGCTCAACAGGTCGAAGAGCCGCCCCTCCGCGATCATCTCGACGGCGCCCTTTCGAACCACGTAGAGGTGTTGGGCCGGTTCACCCGACTGCTCCAGGATCACGGTGCCGGCGGGGAAATGCTCGATCTCGACGGACCTGGCCACCTTCGCGAGCTCGTCGGGCGGGAGCCCCCCGAACGGTGGGTATCTCGAGAGGAACGTGGCAACGTCCACGGCGCGAGTATGTCCGGTCAGGCGAGCGGCAGCGCGACGAACGCCGTCAGTCCTCCGCCCGGGGTCGGCTCGACCCACATCCGGCCACCCTCCGCTTCCACCATCGCGCGCGCGAGAGCCAGGCCGAGACCGGCGCCGCCTGTATCGCGGGTGCGCGATGGATCGGCCCGGAAGAACCGCTCGAACGCGCGATCCGCCGCCTCGGGGTCGAGCCCGGGTCCGTGGTCCGCCACGGAGAGGACGGCCTCGGTGCCGTTCGGCGTCCAACGGAGCTCCGCCGCCCCTCCTCCGTGGATCTTCACGTTCTCGAGCACCGCGTCCAATGCCGCCTCGGTACCGACGCGGTCGCCGGTCGCGACCAGCGAGTCCGGTCCGACGAGCGAGAGCGACGTGGCGTGCGCGCCCTCGCTCCGGCGGGCGGCGGATCGACAGATCTCCGCCACGTCGACGGGCACCCGTTCGAGCGTCACGCCGCCTCGCTCAGCGCGTGCCAGCAACAACAGGCGCTGCGTCAGGCCGGTGAGGTAGTCGACCTCCGACAAGACGTCGCGTCCCAGATCGGGGTCTCGTTCGGCCAGCACCTCGACGCCCGATCGGATGAACGTGAGTGGCGTCCGCAACTCGTGGGAGGCGTCGGCGGCGAACCCCGCCTGGGCCTCGTACGCGCGCTCCACCGGTCGCACGGCTCGGCCGGCCAGCCACCAGCCGGCCGCCAGGCTGACGAGGATCGCCAGGGCGCTGCCAACGAGCAACAACGAACGGACGCGATGAACCAACGCATCCTCTGCGGCGAGGGAGCGGCCCGCGACGACCCACGCGACGGTGCGCCCATCGACCACCGCAGGCACGGCGACGACACGGACGCGCTCGCCGCTCACGGTCAGATCGGTCGTCTCCGCCGGGTAGTGCTTCAACCAGGCGAGCGCCTCAGAGGGTTCGCCGACGTAAACGTCACCCGGCTCCGCGAAGACGGCCATCTGCAGCGAAGCAGCCGACGGCACGTCCGAGTCGAACGGCGGCTGGATCTCGGCGGATCGTTCGATGCGAGAGGCCTGCCCGCGCGCCGCCGTCAGGAGCTCGTTCGTCGCGCTTCCATCCAGGTTCCGGTCCAGCACGAGCTGCAGTACCCACCCCAGGGCGAGGAGGATCATCGCGAACACGAGCGCGTGCGAGAACGTGAGTCTCGATCGGAGCGAGCGGAACATCAGCGACCCACCGCGTAACCGACCCCGCGCACCGTCTGGATGATGTCGCCATCCATGCCGAGCTTCCTCCGCAGATAATGGACGTAGAGGTCGACGATCTTCGTCTGCGCGTCGAAGGAGAAGTCCCACACCAGCTCCTTGAGCTCCACGCGCGAGAGGACGCGGCCCCGGTGCGCCATCAGGCATTCCAGCAGATCGAACTCCTTCGCCGTTAGCTCGACCTCGTCGTCCCCCACCCTCACGCGCCTCGCGAGCGGATCCAGTGAGACGGCGCCGTAGGTGATCGTTCGATCCGCCGATGCCGCTCCCGCGCGGCGCGCGAGCGCGTCGACGCGCGCGAGGAGCTCCACGAACGCGAACGGCTTGACCAGGTAGTCGTCCGCTCCCGCGCGCAACCCCGTCACGCGATCGTCCACCGTGTCTCGCGCCGTCAGCATGAGGACGGGAAGATCCGAACCCTGTTCCCGGAGCGCCGCGGTAACGGCGACGCCGTCCATCCCCGGCAGCATGACGTCCACGATCGCCAGGTCGAACCCACCCGACTCCGCCAGCGCCAGCCCTTCGATCCCGTCGCCGCACGTCTCGGCGTCATGGCCCTCGGCGCGAAGTCGTCTCACGAGCAGTTCGGCGAGTCGTCGGTCGTCTTCGATCAGCAGGATCCGCACACCCCCATCGTCGCAGCCGAACACGACGACGAGGCAGGTTCTAACCGTCCTCAAACATGGGTCCAACCGGTGGCAAACTCACGCACTTCACACTCACAGCATGTCGTCCAAGGCAGCCAGCACGCGGCGAGTGCCGAGACAGGTGCCTCGTCGACCGGACAAGGGCCGCATCGACGGGCGTCCCAGCCACGAACGTTCACTCGCGGAGGGCTGGCGCGACATGTCCTGGGCGATGCGCATCCTCCGCGCGTTCCTCGGAGCCACGTTCCTGTTCGCCGGGGTGCAGAAGCTGTTCGATCCGAATTTCCTGCATGCGGGAAGCGCCACGTTCGTCGGCAACCAGCTGCGTGGTTTCGCGCAGGGAACTCCGGCGGGACCGCTCCTGTCGTTCCTCGACAAGGCGCCGGTCCTCGCGGGTATGGGCATCGCGCTGTTCGAGATCGCGATCGGACTCGGAACGCTGCTCGGGGTGGCGCTGATGACCGCCGTGGTCGGTGGCGCCGCGATCAGTCTGACCCTCTGGCTTTCGGCCACCTGGCACGTCCATCCGTACTTCCTGGGATCGGACTCCGTCTACACCGTGGCGTGGCTCGCGCTCCTGGCCGGCGTCTGGCAGGCGGAACGCGCGCGCGTCGGCTACGTGCCGGGTCCCGTCGAGGTCATGGACCGGATGGATCGCCGACAGTTCCTCCGCGGTGGTGTCGTCGCGGGTCTTTCGCTCGCCGTCGCGGTCGTGGCGAAGGCGTTCGCCGTTCCGTTCGCGTCGACGGCGATCGACGGCGGAACACGGGCTCGAGGAGGCGCGGTGGGATCCACCGGTCCGACCGGCGCGACCGGCGGTGGATCCGACGGCTCGCCATCCGTCGGCGGTCGCACGATCACGACGCTCGATCGCCTGCCGGTCGGCCAGGCGATCGGGTTCACCGCGCCCGGCGTCGGGGCGGCGGTCCTCGTTCGACTGGGGAACGATCAGGTCGCCGCCTACAGCCGAACGTGCACGCATGCCGGCTGTCTGGTGGGCTACGACCCGAACAACCGGATCCTCGTCTGCCCGTGCCACGGCGCCGAGTTCGACCCGGCACGAGGCGCATCGCCGATCGCCGGCCCTGCCCCGACCGCGCTGGAGACGATCCGGGTCCAGGTCGATCCGAAGACCGGGAACGTGGTCCTGCCGGTCTGAGGACGGTGCGCATCGGACTACACGCCTTCGATATCGGCTTTCGTCAGTTGCGTGCTGTACGGACCCCGACCGGAGGCGCAGGCGGAACCCGCGCGAGCCGCGAGCTTGATCGCGGCGGGGATCTCGAACCCCGCGGCCAGCCCGTACGCGAGCGTCGCCGCGAAGCTGTCGCCGGCGCCGTACGCGTCTGCGGGCGTTTCCGGGTCGTCGTCCTGGGTGAGGGACGGACTCTTCCATCGCCCGCTCTCTCCGTCGCGCTCCCAGGTCCCGCCGGCGAGCCCCGCGGTTCGCACGAACAGCGTCGTGGGGCTCGCGATCGCGCCCGGGTCGAACGCTTCCGCCTGGTCTCGCGCGCTGCCGACCAGGACGTCCGGGGCGATCCCCGACGCGGCGAGCGGCTCGAGCGCTCGGCTGGTCACGACCAGCAGCCGTGCCTTGCGCGCCGCGGCGAACGCCTCGGGATCGCCCGCCGTCACGTATGCGACGTCGGCGCCGTCGAGCCGGTCCCACGGAAGCGGGTCCACGCCGCGCGGCTCCAGGCGTTCGCCGAGTGTCACGATCGTTCGCTCGTTCCCGTGATCGATCAGTGCCACGGCGCGCCGGGTCTTGTCGTCGCGGATCGCCGCGTGGACCGTGAGCCCGAGCGACGTCAGGCCCCGTTCGCTCAGCTCGCCGATCACGTCGTCGCCGACCGCGGTGAACATGTCGCATGCGCCGGCGAGCTTCGCGAGCTGGACGGCGGCCACCGCGCCGCCCCCCGCGGGCTCGTCCCACGTCTCGGACGTGTTCACGATCTCCCCGGCACGGGGGACGCGATCGACCAGCCCGAACGTGACCCACTCCAGGTGCCCCACCACCCCGACACGCATCCGCACATCTTGTCAGGTGAACGGGGCCTGTTCTCGTAAGCTCGCTCGATGCAAGGGGACGTGCGTCTCACGTCGTTCAGCCACGGTGCAGGGTGCGCGTGCAAGCTCGGGCCGGGCGATCTCGGGACCGTGATGGGGATGCTCGGACCGGTCGCGATGCCCGAAGAGGTCCTCGTCTCCGCCGAGACCGGCGACGACGCCGCGGCGTGGCGCATCGGGGACGGACGCGCGCTCATCGCCACCGTCGACGTGTTCACACCTATCGTCGACGACGCGTACGACTGGGGCAGGGTCGCCGCCGCCAACGCGTTCAGCGACGTGTACGCCATGGGCGGCAAGCCGGCCATGGCGCTGAACGTCGCCGGCTGGCCGGTCGACGACCTGCCGCTCGATCTGCTCGCGCGCGTGTTGCAGGGTGGGCAGGACGTGGCGACCGAGGCGCGAGCCGTCGTCGTCGGCGGTCACACGATCACGTCCACAGAGCCGATCTACGGCATGGTCGCGCTGGGGTTCGCCGACGCTGACCGGCTGGTGCGCAACTCGACCGCCGCCCCCGGCGAACGGCTCTTCCTGACGAAGCCCATCGGGACGGGGTTGATCGCGACCGCCATCAAGCGAGGGAGCGCGACCTCGGAGCAGGCGGAGGCCGCGGTGCGGACCATGACCACGTTGAACGCCGCCGCGGCCGGAGCCATGGTCGAGGCCGGTGTCGCGGCGGCCACCGACGTCACCGGGTTCGGCCTCCTCGGACACCTGCGCAAGATGCTGGAGGCGAGTGGCGTGGCGGCGCGCGTCGAGGCGACGCTCGTCCCGATGCTCCCTGGCGCGCTCGACCTCGCCCAGCGCGGGGTGGTCTCCGGCGGCACCGGCCGCAACCACGCGTGGCTCAACCCCACCACCGACTGGGGCGCGCTCACGCAGCCCGAACAGCTGGTCCTGGCCGACGCGCAGACGTCGGGCGGCTTGCTGATCACCACCCGGCACGCCGACGCGCTCCGGGTCGCCCTCGAGGCACGAGGCGTGGCCTACGCCGAGATCGGGGAGGTCGTCGCGGGCGCGCCGGGCCGCATCTCGGTGGACGGCCGGCTGCCCGCCTGAGGGAGCAGGAATAATCCATCGCCTTGATAGGATTTGCACCTGCAACGGGCGGTCCCGTACGTCCGCACACACCGAGGAGCACAGCGAGGCGATGACCGAGCTTGACGGCGTCTACTTCAAAGAGATCGTGGAGCAGGGGCTCCGCGAGTTCCCCAACGAGTGCTGCGGCGTGATCGCGGCCAACGGCGACGGTCGCCCGGTGAAGGTCTTCACCATGAAGAACGCGGACGCGAGCCCGGCGACGTATCGGCTGGACGGCAAGGAGCAGCTCCGGGTGTTCGACGAGATGGACGAGCAGGGCTGGGAGCTGTGGGCGATCTATCACTCGCACACGCACTCCGAGGCCTACCCGTCCGACACCGACCGCCGCCTTGCCTTCTATCCGGAGGCGCGGTACATGGTCCTGTCGCTCGCGGATCGCGACGAGCCGTTGCTCCGTTCGTTCTTCATCATGGACGGCGAGGTCGAAGAAGAGGAGCTGACGATCGCATGACGGCCCCCACGCCGATGTTCAATGAGGACCAGGTCCAGCGCTACTCGCGCCACATCATCCTGCCGAACATCGGCGGCGCGGGGCAGCGCAAGCTGCTCGACTCGAGCGTGTTGGTGATCGGGGCCGGCGGGCTCGGATCGCCCGTGGCCATGTACCTGGCCGCCGCCGGCATCGGGAAGATCGGCATGGTCGACTTCGACCGCGTGGACGTGACCAACCTCCAGCGCCAGATCCTGCACACGACGGCCGACGTCGGCCGCTCGAAGGTCGGGTCGGCCGTGGAGCACCTGCGCGCGATCAACCCGACGATCGACATCGTGGGCCATGACACGCTCCTGTTCAGCACCAACGTGTTCGACGTGATGGAGCCGTACGACGTCGTGATCGACGGCACCGACAACTTCCCCGTGCGCTACCTGGTGAACGACGCGACCCAGTTCATGGGCAAGCCGCTCGTCTACGGCTCGATCTTCCAATGGGAGGGTCAGGCGACGGTGTTCATGCCGGGTCAGGAGGCGCCGTGCTACCGATGCCTCTTCCCCTCGCCACCGCCGCCGGGCACCGTGCCGAGCTGCGCCGAGGGTGGCGTGTTCGGCGTGCTGCCGGGCGTGATCGGCTCGATCCAGGCGACCGAGGCCATCAAGCTGATCACCGGCGAGGGCGAGTCGCTCGTCGGCCGGCTGCTCCTCTACGACGCCCTCCACATGGACTTCCAAGAAGTGAAGATCCGCTGGGACGCGGACTGCCCGGTGTGCGGCAAGGCGCCGACCATCACCGAGCTGATCGACTACGAAGCGTTCTGCGGCGTCCCCGCCCGAGTCGACTAAGGAGTCCTACCGATGGTCACCGTGAAGCTCCCCACGATCCTGCGCAAGCACGCCGCCGGCGAGTCGAAGGTCGGCGCCGACGGCGCCACCCTCCGCGACGTCCTGTCCGATCTCGAGGGCAAGTACCCTGGGATCACCAAGAACGTGCTGGCCGAGGATGGCGGACTCCATCGGTTCATCAACGTCTACGTGAACGACGAAGACGTGCGCTACCTCGGTTCGCTCGAGACTGAGGTAGCCGACGGTGACACCGTCTCGATCCTCCCGGCAGTCGCCGGCGGTTGCTGAGATTCCACCGGCGGGCTTCGAGGAGTCAGTCGTCGGCCTCGCGCTCGCCTCGAGCGAAGTCCGGCCCCACATCTTTCGTGGGCCGGGCTACTCGGGGCCATCCGGCGCGGGATCGTGCCAGCCGCCGTTGCCCTCGATGAGGCGATCGGCCAGCTCGGGGCCCCAGGAGCCTTGCTTGTAGGTGTGGACGGGGGTCCGATCGTCCAGGATCGGACCCACGATCTCCCAGGACCGCTCGATGACATCCTGGCGCGAGAAGAGCTCGGCGTTGCCCCCCATGGCGTCGGTCAGGAGGCGCTCGTAGGGGGAGATCTCCTCCGCGAGAGCGTGGGCCGCGACCAGCTCCACCTCTTCGCCCACCATCTCCTCGCCGGGCAGCTTGGTGCGAGCCCCGAGCGAGATGTTCACGTCTGGACCCAGACGGAACACCACGTGGTTCGGATGGCTTGTCCTGGCTTCGCCGAAGACGTCCCGCGGAGGCCGCTTGAGCTCGACGAGCACCTCGGTGGCGGTCGCGGCCAATCGCTTGCCCGTACGGATGTAGAACGGCACACCGGCCCAGCGCCAAGTCTCGATCCCTAACCGGACCGCCGCGTAGGTCTCGACCGTCGAGCTCGGATCCACGCCGTCCAGCTCGCGGTAGCCCTGGAACTGTCCGCGCACCACGTCGCGTGGCTCGAGCGGGCGGATCGCCGCGAGCAGACGGATACGTTCGGTCAGGAACACGTCGCGGTCGAAGCCGCTCGGCGGCTCCATGGCGACCAGCGCGAGTACCTGCAGGAGGTGGTTCTGCACGACGTCGCGGATCGCGCCCACCTGTTCGTAGAACCGGCCCCGCTTCCGCAGGCCGAACTTCTCGGCCATCGTGATCTGCACGCTGTCCACGAAGTTCCTGTTCCATAGCGGTTCCAAGAACGCATTCGCGAAGCGGAAGTACGCGAGGTTCTGGACGGGCTCCTTGCCCAGGAAGTGGTCGATACGGAAGATCGACTCCTCCGGGAAGACGCGCCGAAGGACGGAGTTCAACGTGCGAGCCGAGGTCAGGTCGCGCCCGAACGGTTTCTCGATCACGACCCGTGCGTGTGATGCACACCCGGTCGTCTCTAGATGCTCGACCACCGGTTCGAATAGCGACGGCGGGATCGCGAGGTAATGCAATGGACGCTGTGTCTCGCCGAGCGCGTCGCGGAGACGGCCGAACGTTGCTGGGTCTGTGTAGTCACCGTCGACATAACGGAACTGCGACATGAGCTTCCCGAACGCCGCCTGATCGACACCTCCATGCTCGTCGAGACTCGCGTGCATCCGCTCGAGCAAGGTCTCGCGGCTCCAGCCGGATCGCGCGACGCCGACCACTGGCACGTCGAGGTTCTTCCGCTGCAGCATCCCTTGCAGCGCCGGGACGATCTTCTGGTAGGCGAGGTCCCCCGTGATGCCGAACAAGACGAGGGCGTCCGATCGTTCGCGCTCCATGACGTCGATCACGCGGTCAGGCTATCGTGCCCGTCCGGGGTGGCACGAGTTCCCAGTCGCACTCACCATCTCGATCGTGGCCATCAACGGACGGAACCGGGTCCTGGTCGCGCATCAGAAGCCCTTGGGCGGATACGTCTCCGTACGCCACAATGGGCCAAGCGACCTGAAGGAGGAGTCGAACGTCATGGTCAGCGAAGGACCGGATGAACTCCCAAGGGAGAGCCGATCACCCTGGAACGATCCCCGCTTCGTCGTCGAGGGCCTCGAGGCGGCCTCGTGTGGGGCGCACGCGAAAACCCTGGCGGTGGAGGGCGTTCATCTCTGAAGGCGATGCTGGCTCCGCCGCGATCAGATCTCGTACGTCCAATCGGGTTGCTTGCTCGCGTAGGCCTCGTCGTAGAGGAACCTGCCGTCAGTCGAGTCCCAGTCCACGATCTTGTGGAATGCAAGCTTTCGGGGTAGCGGGCACACGCCATCGACGTGGCTGCGGAACTCGTCCCCGAACACCTGCACCAGGCTCTGCATCAGCAGGCTCTCTCCGGTAGGGAGCGCACACTTCTGGCCGTCGGTGGACCCTCTGGCTCGCATCAGGATGGACTCCACATCCTGCTCCGACACGCCCTCCGCCTCCACCTTCGCGAGGAGCTTCGTGACCTCTCCGGTACCGAACTTGCACGCGGGGCACTGGCCGCAGGACTCTACGTACAGGAAGCGCGAGTACAGATGCGCGGCCCTCACCATGCACGCTGAGTCGTCGAAAACCGCGAATCCGGCCGAACCGAGACCGGACCCGAATGCTCTCATCGAATCGAAATCCATCGGCATGTCAAGCTCTCCCGGCGTGAGGACGGTATTCGACGCGCCGGGAAAGATTGCCTTGATGCTCCGCCCTTCCAAGGGACCTCCTGCGAGTTCCTCCACCAGGTAACGAAGCGGCGTCCCGAGCGGGAGCTCGAACACACCCTCTCGGTGTACATCACCACACACGGTGAACACCATGGTTCCCGGGCTGCTATCGGTGCCATTCGACCGGAGCCAGTCGGGACCGTCGCCGAGGATGTGGGCGACGTTCGCGAGCGTCTCCACGTTGTTCACGAGGGTCGGGTTGTCGTTCGGAGGCTGCGCGTAGAGACCCAACATGAACGGGCGGGCGATCCGCGGCAAGGGTGGACGACCCTCGATGACCTCCTCCAGTCCTGTCTCCTCGCCGAAGAGGTAGAGCTCGGGACCGAGCACCAGCTCGACCGGTGTGGGTCCGAGTGCGCCTGCCTGTTGCATCTCCTCGATCGCGCGTGCCACCGCTTCGGTCTCTTGGGTGAATGCCTCCTTGACGCCGATGTAGGCACGCTCGGCGCCGATCGCGTACGCGGCGATGGCGAGCCCTTCGAGGACCTGGTACGGGTTGGTGCGAAGAAGGGTTCGGTCCTTGAACGTCGCCGGTTCTCCTTCGGCGCCGTTGCACACGGCGAATCTGGCGCCCGTGCCCGTGGTCCGGATCGCTCGCCACTTGTCCGCCGTCGGGAATCCCGCACCTCCCCGTCCACGGAGGCCGCTCTTCCCAACTTCCTCGATGACCGCCTCGGGGCTGGCGCCGAGCGCGACCTCCAGCCCTCGACCGCCACCCCCGGCGGCGTACTCGCCGAACGATCCCGGACGTGATTCGAGCAGCGACATCACCATGAGCTTACGGCCGAGCCAGTCTTCCGCTCGCTCGATCGAGGCGATCGCCTCCATTCCTTCGACATCCATCTGCAGCCTTCTCGTCGCCCTCTGGCTCTCGCAGGTACCACCCATCGTCGACGCGCAGATGCCGGCGGCCAGCGAACACGCACGCCATGCCTTCCCCACCGATGATCTCAACCGGGACGTGCATCTCGGTGCGACGCCGTTCTCCAGCCCACGGATAGCATCGGGGATCATGCAACGACGGCGTGGCCCTCGAGTCGTTACGAGACCCCGACCGGACCGTTACGCATCGGCTGGAAAGCGATAGGTTGCGAGGGGGCTGAACGTGGATGTCCGCTTGAAACGTGCGTACGAACCGGCGGCATCGTCGGACGGATACCGCGTCCTCATCGACCGGCTCTGGCCGCGCGGAGTCTCGCGTGAGCGCGCCGATCTCGACGAGTGGGAGCGTGAGCTGCCTCCGAGCACGGAGCTTCGCGAGTGGTTCGGCCACGAGCCTCGTCGCTTCGAGGAGTTCCGTCGTCGATACGTTGAGGAGCTCCGTGAGCATCGTGCGCGTCTCACGGACCTCCGTCGGCGAGCGCGTGACGGCACACTCACGCTCGTCTACTCGGCTCGAGACACCGAGCACAATGACGCCGTCGTGCTCGCCGAGGTCCTGCGACGCGGGTTGCCGAGATCCCGCGATCGCCGATGATCGCTTTCTCGACCGATCTGCTCCAGCACACGATCCCCGTCGACGTGGAGCCGCCGTTCCGTCTCGACCTGACCGCCTGGGCCTTGCGACGGCGGCCGGGGAACGCGGTGGACCTCTGGGACGGGGCGACATACCGACGCACCCTCACGCTCCCGGATACGCCGGTCGAGCTCTCCGTGCGTCGAGGCGACGGGGGCGGCGATGCTGCACAGCTCACCGTCGATCTCGTCGGTTGCCGGCTGGACCTTCCTGTGGAAGCGTGCGCGAAGGCGGCGGTGGAGCGCATCCTCGGCCTCCGTGTCGACCTGTCGGACTTCTACCGCATGGCCGTGGCGGACAAGGTGTTGGCTCCGCTCGCGACCCGGTTCCGGGGCGTGAAACCACCGCGCTTCCCCACCGTCTTCGAAGGACTCCTCAATGCCATCGCCTGTCAGCAGCTGTCGCTCGAATCCGGGTTGAGCCTGCTCAACCGCTTGGCTGTGAACTACGGGGAAACGATCTCGACGGATGGGTCGATCCACGCCTTCCCGCGCCCGGATGCACTCGCGAGGCTCGAGCCGCATACCTTGCGTGAGCTCGGCTTCAGCCTCAGGAAAGCGGCGACCATCATCGATCTGTCCCGCGAGGTCGTCGACGAGCGTCTCAACCTGGGTGACCTCGAACATGTCGCCGACGATGAGATCGTTTCGCGCCTGACGAGCGTGCACGGGATCGGACGTTGGAGTGCCGAGTACGTCATGTTGCGCGCGCTCGGCCGCCTCCACATCTTCCCGGGCGACGACGTGGGCGCCCGGAACGGCCTGGCGCGCGTGGTCGGCCTCGAGGCACCGCTCGACTACGATGCCGTCGAGCGCGCGGTCTCCCGCTGGAAGCCATACGCCGGGATGGTCTACTTCCACTTATTGCTCGGTGGCCTGGAGCGCGTCGGAGCGTTGGAGGAGGCCTCGTGACGTCATCCTCGACCGGCTTCGCGATCCGGTGATGCCCCTCGAGCTCCAGACCCTCTTCGAGGCTTCCGATGTGCCCCGGACCGATCTTCCGGACTCCCTCGCGGAGGCATACGGGGTGTTCTGCCTCCCGGAGCGGGTGCGCTATGCGAACTTCGTGGCATCCGTGGACGGCATCACGGCCCTGCCCGACGTGCCGAGATCTTCCGTCGTGATCAGCGGCGGAGATCCCGCGGATCGGTTCGTGGTCGCGCTCCTGAGGGCCAGCGCCGACGCGTTGATCATCGGAGCCGGCACGTTCCGCGCGCATGGGGGTCCATGGACGGCGGAGCGTGCGTATCCCGATGCCGCTGACGGGTTCGTGGAACTCCGGCGCCGGGAAGGCATGAGTCCCCATCCAACGTTGGTCGTGGTGAGCGGGTCAGGGGATCTCGGTGGAGCCGGGCCGAAGCTCCGCGGAGCGATCGTTGCGACCACCTCGATGGGCGCAGATCGGGCTCGGGCCGCCGGCAAGGAGGGAACGGAGATCGTGGTGGTCGGCGATGGCGAACGCGTCGATCTCCCGGAGCTCATGCGGATGCTGTCCGAGCGCGGGCACCGGCGCGTCTTAACCGAGGGCGGCCCCATGCTCATGGGGCAGTTGCTGCAGGCGAAGCTGATCGAGGAGCTCTTCCTCACCGTGTCGCCGATCCTGGCGGGCGGCGGGGAACGGGGGGAGCGGTCGACCCTGGCCGCCGGGGTCGACCTGCTGTCTGGTGGATCGCTCCGGGCCAAGATCCTGAGCGTTCGCCGGTACGATTCGTCTCTCTTCCTCCGTTACGCGCTGCATCCGGAACGACTCGAAGGGGGCTGAGACCATGACTAAGGGGGCTACCGGGAGTGACGGCCTGATCGAGGGATCGCACGTGCAGGTCGACCCCGAGGAAGATGTGTCGTGGGAGGTCGTTCGTCCTCGGAACGTCACGGTCGAGCAGTGGGAGCGGTACCTGGGTTACCTGGCCGAGATCTTCCGAACGTTGGGGATGGACCTCGACACGCCCGGCACGAGCCGCACCCCGGAGCGATTCCTCAAGGCGATGCTCGATTCGACCGTCGGCTACGAGGGTGATCCAAAGCTGCTCACCACGTTCCCTACCGAGTGCCGGGGCGGGCCGGATTGCCGGATCAGCCAGATCATCGAAGGTCCGATCTCGTTCTTCTCGCTGTGCGAGCACCACGCGTTGCCCTTCCACGGTCAGGCGTACGTCGGCTATGTCGCGCACGAGAACATCATCGGGATATCCAAGCTGACACGGTTGGTTCGGTTGTTCGCTCGCCGGTTCACCCTGCAGGAACGCATCGGTCAGCAGGTCGCTGACATGCTCGTCGAACTGATGCAGCCACACGGTGTGGCAGTCCACCTGGAGGCCACCCATCTCTGCACACAGATGCGAGGTGTCCGCGAAGAGGGCTCGAGCACATGGACCTCGTTCTGGCGCGGCACGTACGACGAGGAACCTGAGCTGCGCCGCTCCTTCCTGCAAGCGGTGACACGTCCGAGATGACGCGTCACGGGCGGAGCAGCGTGAGCAACATCAGCGTCGGCTCCTCCGCGACGAGCGAGTGAGGAGCTCCGGGTCGCATCGAGATCCATGAGCCCGGTCCCGCGTCCAGCTCCTCGCCGTCGACCGTGAACCGGAGCCGCCCCGAGAGCACCTGAACGATGGCAGGGCGCGACGCCGTGTCCTCGTCCCGATGAACCACCTTCGACACGACGGCTCCCGGCTGGATAGCGACGGCGTTCCGTCACGTCGGCGATCGCGATGGCTCGGACGCCGGTGGGAGCATGGCCCGAACGGCAGCGATCGCTTCGTCGATCGCGGTGTCTCGCGGTGACCCTTCCGCGATGCGCGCCGCCACGTTCATCGCCAGCAGGAACGCCGCGAGCGGCGTGTCCTTGCGTTCCACCCGATGCGCGACGTCGCGCGAGATCAGGAGGAGACGATCGGTTTCCGCATCCGAGAGCGGTTCTAGCGCGAACGCGGCCGCCAAGTCTTCGATCCAGTTGCTCAAGGAGAACCTCCTGATGTCGTCGTTGCTCCGAACCGCACTCGACGGAGCGCCGAGAGCGGCACACGTGCAGAAGGATCGAACGCTACGACGTGGGTAGCGCAAGAGACCTGGGCCGGTCGACCCGGGTGGGCCGGGACCTCTGGCCCTGAATGGGGCCGTACCGCTCGTCCACGCTGGCTGGAGTTCGTTTCTACATAAGGAGCCGACCGGGTGCGTAGGGCGATCGATCGTCGCGAGTTCCTGAAGCTCACGGGGACGACAGCGGCAGCCGTGGCAGCAGCGAACGTCTTCTCGGGGACCGGTCTGGCTTTCTTCCGGCCGGGCGAAGGGATCGCGAACCCGCTGCTGGCCTATCCGAACCGAGGTTGGGAGCGGATCTACAAAGACCAGTACGCGTACGACGACACGTTCACGTTCGTGTGCGCGCCGAACGACACCCACATGTGCCGGCTCCGGGCCTTCGTGCGGAACGGGGTCGTGGTCCGGACCGAACAGAACTACGACGGAGGGGACTACGGCGACCCGCAGGGGAACTCATCCACGGTCGCCTGGAACCCCCGTGGATGTCTGAAGGGCTACACGCTGCACCGCCGCGTCTACGGGCCCCACCGGGCAAAGGCACCGATGATCCGGGCCGGTTGGAAGGCGTGGGCCGACGCGGGCTACCCATCGCTGTCGGACGATCCGGAACTTCGAGCCACCTACCGGTTCGACTCCCGCGGGGAAGACGACTGGGTGCGCGTCAGCTGGGACGAGGCCAACGATTACGTGGCTCGTGCGCTCCAGGCGATCGTCGAGACCTACAGCGGCGACGAGGGGCGCCGGCGCCTGATCGACCAAGACGGCTACCCAGAGGAGATGTTGACCCACTGGGAGGGAGCCGGCACGCGGACCATCAAGATGGGATCGTCCCTTCCGCCCCATGGGGTCGCCGGGAAGTTCGGGATCTTCCGGTTCGCCAACATGCTCGCGCTGCTGGATGCGAAGGTCCGCGGCGTGTCCCAGGACGAAGCCCTCGGTGGACGGATCCTGTCCGAGTACACGTGGAGGGGCGATCAAGCTCCGGGTTTCCCCTTCGTCCACGGTCTGCAGTCGAGCGAGGTCGACTTCAACGACCTCCGCAGCAGCAAGCTCCTGATCCAGTGCGGCAAGAACCTCGTGGAGAACAAGATGCCCGAGAGCCACTTCTTCCACGAGGTCATGGAGCGAGGCGGCAAGCTCGTGTCGATCGTCCCCGAGTACGGACCGCAATCCACCAAGGCGGACTACTGGATCCCGGTTCGTCCGGGACTGTCGGACACCTCCCTGTTCCTCGGCATCGCGAAGGCGCTCATCGACCAGGATCGCTTCGACGGAGACTTCGTCAAGCGCTTCACGGACCTGCCCCTGCTGGTCCGGCTGGACACCCTGCAACGCCTGCGCGCCGACGAGGTCTTCGCCGGCTACGAGCCGGGCCTGCGTGCCGACGGACCCTCGTTCGTCCTGCACGGGCTCACCCCCGACGACTACGCGCAGATCGGTGACCGGGTGGTCTTCGACCGGCGGACCGGACGGGTTCAGGCCATCACTCGGGAGGACGTCGGGGACCGGTTGATCGAGTCCGGTATCGACCCCGACCTCGAGTATGTCGGGGACGTGACGTTGACGGACGGCTCGACGGTGAGGGTCGCCACCGCCTTCTCGATGTATCGAACCCATCTCCAGGACTACGACCTGGATACCGTCACAGACATCACCGGCGCCCCCCGGGACCTGGTCGAGCGGCTCATCGACGACCTCGCAACGATCAAGCCGGCTGCGATCCACATCGGCGAGGGCGTGAATCACTACTTCCACGCCACCCTCCACAACAGGGCGGTCTACCTGGTGATGATGCTGACCGGGAACATCGGCGTACCCGGGTCGGGGGTGAGCACGTGGGCCGGCAACTACAAGGGTGCCATCTTCCAGGGCGCCCCCTGGCACGGGCCGGGCGCGGGCGGCTACGTCTTCGAGGACCCGTTCAACCCCCTCCTCGGGGCGCGCGACAGGTACACATCGGAGACCGTCCGCATCGCCGCTGAGGGCGAGGACACGTCCTACTGGGGGTTCGGGGACCGGCCGCTGATCGTGGACACACCCCGGGAGGGTCGGAAAGTCTTCACCGGCACGACCCACATGCCGAGCCCCACGAAGGTCCTTTGGTACAACAACGCGAACCTCATCAATCAGGCCAAGTGGGCCTACGAGCTCGTCCACTCCATCAATCCGAAGATCGACCTCATCGTCGATCAGCAGATCGAATGGACGGGCTCGGCCGAGTTCGCGGACGTCATGCTCCCCGCCAACAGCTGGTTGGAGCAGCAGACGCTCGAGATGGGGGGATCGCCATCCAACCCCTTCCTGCAGATATGGAAAGGAGGGATCGAGCCTCTGAACGACACCCGGGACGACGTGGCCATCTTCGCCGGCGTGGCCGAGGCTCTCGGCGCGGTCACCGGCGAGACGAGGTTCGCCGACTACTTCCGGTTCGCTCTGGAGGGCCGTCCCGAGGTCTATCTCGACCGCGTCCTGGACGCCTCGTTCACGACGAGCGGGTACACCGTGTCGGACATCATGGCGGGAAAGTACGGCGAGCCGGGCGGCGCGCTGTTCCAGTACCGGACGTATCCGCGGATCCCCTTCTACGAGCAGATCAAGGACAGCCTCCCCTTCTACACGGACACGGGTCGCCTCAACGCCTACTGCGACATCCCCGAAGCGATCGAGTACGGCGAGAACCTGATCGTGCATCGAGAGGCGGTGGAGGCCACTCCGTACCTGCCGAACGTGATCGTCTCGACGAGTCCCTACATCCGGCCCGAGGACTACGGGATACCGCAGGACGAGATGGACGCCGATCTCCGGTCCGTGCGCAATCTCAAGATGTCGTGGGCAGATGTGAAGCGAACGACGAACCCGCTCTGGGAGCAGGGGTTCCGGTTCTACTGCCTCACGCCGAAGTCCCGGCACACGGTCCACTCCTCATGGGCGGTCACGGACTGGAACGTGTTGTGGGCCTCCAACTTCTCCGATCCGTTCCGGACCGACCGTCGCCTCCCGGGTGTGGGGGAGCCGCAATTGCACATGAGCCCACAGGCGGCGAAGGACCTCGGCATCGACAACGGGGATTACGTGTGGGTCGACGCCAATCCCGCCGACCGTCCGTTCCGAGGATGGAAGGACGACCCCGCCTTCTACGAGGTGGCCAGGCTCTTGGTTCGCGTGACCTACAACCCGGCCTATCCGTACGACGTCACGATGCTGAAGCACGCGATGTGGATGTCCACGCCGCGGACCGTCCAGGCCACCAAGAGCAGGGCGGACCGGCGGGCCCTCGCCGAGGGAACCGGCTACCAGTCAAGCTTCCGATCGGGGTCCCAGCAGAGCCTGACCAGGGCGTGGGCGCCACCCATGCACCAGACGGACTCGCTGTTCCACAAGAAGGCCGGGACCATGGGGTTCGTCTTCGGATTCGATGAGGACAACCACGCGGTCAACACGACCCCGAAGGAGACGCTCGTCAGGGTGACGCGGGCTGAAGCCGGTGGAGTGGCCGGCAATCGGCCGTGGGCGCGGGGGGAGACCGGGATGACCCCAGGGGGCGAAGATCGCTTCATGGAGTCGTACCTCGCCGGGAAGCTGATCGAAGTGAAGGGAGCGTGAGCGTGGACGCCAGGGACAAGGTGTTCGAGCCGGACGATCCCTTGACGTTCACGGCCATGGGGTATCCGGTCGAGGACCAGGGGGAGGCGGACCGGGCGATGGGCCTCTGCTTCATCGAAGAGTTCGCGCTGATGGGCTGGTCGGCCGAGCGGGTCCGAGGCCTGTTCCGATCCGGTTCGTTCGCCGGAACGCACGGGATCCTCGAGCGGCAAGGGCAGGCATTCGTGGATGCTCTCGTCGCCGAGACGTTCGAAGTGCCGCAGCGGGATGGAGACGGGATCGACTTGGGGGGCGACCGATCGTGACCGAGGTCTACAACTGGCAGCTCGGCCGGAAGATGTCGTACCGGTTCGAGAGCGGGGAGCGCGACCGCCAGTTCGCCGCCGTGTTCAACATCAACCGTTGCATCGCCTGCCAGACCTGCACGATGGCGTGCAAGTCGACATGGACGTTCTCTCCCGGACAAGAACTCATGTGGTGGAACAACGTCGAAACCAAACCGTACGGGGGTTACCCCGCCGATTGGGACGTGAAGCTCCTCGCACTCCAAGCGGAGAAGGACCCGGATGGCCAGAGATGGGATGCGTCCAAGCCGAAGGAGCGTGCTCCTTACGGGACGTTCGAAGGCAAGACGATCTTCGAGACCGCGGACGGTCTCGCGCAGATAGCGACCGGATACCTGCCCGAGGATGACGAATGGAAGGCACCCAATTCCTTCGAGGATCACGCGACGAAGTGGTCGTCCAAGGGAGCGAGCCTCCCCGAGCACGCAGGGTGGTTCTTCTACCTGCAACGGATCTGCAACCACTGCACTTATCCGGCCTGCCTGGCGGCGTGCCCTCGCAACGCGATCTACAAGCGCGAGGAAGACGGCATCGTTCTCATCGACGAGGAGCGGTGCCGCGGCTACCGCAAGTGCGTGGAAGCGTGCCCCTACAAGAAGCCCATGTGGCGGCCGACGACCCGTACTTCCGAGAAGTGCATCGGATGCTTCCCCCGTGTGGAGGGCGCGGATCCCCTGACGGACGGGCTGCCCATGGAGCCGAGGTGCATGGCAGCCTGCGTCGGGAAGATCCGGCTGATGGGACTGGTCAAGGTGGAGGCCGACGGGACGTGGAGCAAGGATCGGACGAACCCGCTCTACTTCATGGTCCACGAGGAAAAGGTCGCCCTTCCCCTCTACCCGCAGTTCGGGACCCAGCCGAACGTCTACTACATCCCGCCACGATGGGTGCCCCGCGACTACCTACATCAGATGTTCGGGCCGGGTGTCGACCAGGCGATCGAGCGGTACACGCATCCCACCCGGGAACTGCTCGCCGTCCTCCAGCTGTTCCGGGTCGCCAGGCGGATCGTCTTCTCCTACGAGATCGACAAGGGGAATCGGGTGGGCGAGATCACCGTCGGCGGGAAGAGACAGACTCTCTACGACGACACCGTGATCGGCTACGACAGCAAGGGAGACGAGATCGTGCGGGTGAGCGTCGCGGAGCCGTTGTTCGAGCGGGCAGGAAAGCTGAACTCGATCTGAGGGGTGGTGGAGTCGGTGGCCGAGACACGGAGCGTGGACCCGGAGCAGGAGTGGATGGAGGCGATGGGCCGCGCCGGCGTCTACACGTTCCTGACCCGCGCCCTCGCCTTCCCGACGACGCCGAGCCGTGATGAGATCGAGGCTCGTCTCATCCCGTTCGTGGGTCGGATCCAGCTCCCCGAGCCGTGCGGCAACCTCCTGAAGCGGTCCCTCGATGCCCGGCGAGCGCCGTTGGATGAGCTCGTCCGCGCCCACGGCAGGGTCTTCACCCCAGTCGAGTCTCAGGACTGCCCGTCCTACGAGACGGCGTTCGTTCCCGGAGATGTGTTCAGGCAAGCCCACACCATGGCCGACGTGGCGGGCTTCTACCGCGCACACGGCCTCGCCGTTGGTGGGGTCGACCGCGTTCGGCCGGATCACATCGCGGCAGAGATGGAATTCATGGGATTCATGGCACGCAAGGAGGCGCACGCGATCCGACACCTGACGCCGGGACGGGTCAAGGAATGCAGGAAGACCCAACGCAGCTTCTTGACGGAGCACCTCGGGAGATGGGGGCCTGCGTTCGGACGACGGCTTGCCACTATCGCCGAAGATCCCTTCTTCGGCGCCATCGGCGGACTGATCGCGGAGTGGTTGGAGCTCGACATGGCGACCATGATGATCGAGCCCATCGAGCGGCTCGACCAGCCGGTGCCTCAAGCCGAACCCGACGATGGCTCCTGCGGTCTCGAACTGAACTGCGGGCTCGACCCCATGGCCCGCGAGCCCGCCGGGAGGGACGTATGAACGAGCCGCGCTCGCTCCCGCGGGGCCGCAAGATCGCCGTGCTCGCCGTGATGGCGCTGGCCGCATTTACGCTGCGGATCGCGAACGCCAACCCTGCACAATCACAATCGACCACCTTGACGGCGTGGCGCGTCGACCGTGATCCCGGCCTGGACCCTTTGGCCGGCGTGTGGAAGGACGTCCCTCCGATCGAGGTGCCTCTCACCGCTCAACAGGGTGTCTACCCGTTGGGCGGAGGCACCGTCGCCACGGTGCGGACCCAAGCGGTCCATTATCAGGGCCGGCTGTACCTGCGGGTCGAGTGGGCCGATGGCTCACACGACGTCACGACCGACCAGGTCACTTCGTTCGCCGATGCAACGGCGGTCGAGTTCCCGTCGGAAACCTCCTCGAGCGTCCCAGCTGTATGTATGGGGCAAGCAGGCGGCGGCGTGAACATCTGGCAGTGGAGAGCCGATCGCCAGGCCGACCAGGCGGCGCTGAACGCTGGCGACGAGCCGGTGGTGGACTACTACCCCTCCCGGTCCGATCTCTGGTTCCCAGCCCGCGCCGTCGGCAACCCATATGCCGCTGTCACCGGCAACCCGGTGCAGAACCTCGCGGCCCAGTCCTTCGGAACGATCGGACCGACCAGGGAGCAGCCCGTCACGGGGAGAGCAGCGTATGAGGACGGGAGGTGGCACGTGGTCTACTCCCGGTCGTTCTCTTCCGCAGGCGCGGACCAGCCAGCCTTCGCTGTGGGCGACGATACCGACATCGCGTTCGCCGTGTGGGACGGCAGCAACGGCGATCGCGACGGCCAGAAGCAGGTATCGCAGTTCGTTCAGATGGAGTTCAGCAACGACACGGCCACTCCCGGATGGGGGTGGCTGCCGATCGCCATCGCCTTCGCGTTGTTCATCCCGATCCTCGTGCTCATGGTCAGAGGGGGATCCAGATCCCCGTGATCACTCCGCAGATCACGTCGGCGTCATCGGTGGACCGACGTCGAACCGATGAGTTCCAGAGGTGGCTGCTCGGAGCGACGGTGGTGGCTGCCGGAGCGGAGCTGCTGATCCTCCGGGTGTTCACGCGGACTGCGATCCATATCCCGGGGTTCGCCGATCTGCGAACGATCTACGTGCCGATCTCCGAGGCGGGACGATCCGCGTACTACGTCGCCGTCGTGCTCCTGACGGTAACGCTCGTCCTCATGATCGAAGACCTTCACCGAGGAAGAGCGATCGCAGCTCGCGCGGGAGCCGCGGGGATCGCGCTCTTCCTCTTCGTGGCCGTGATCGCTCGCCTGGGGGCGGTGGACGCGCTTGCCCTTGACGGGGCGACGCTGGCGGCGGTCCTTCTCCTTGCTCCGTGGGCTCTTGGCGGGTTCCACGGGCGCTCGCGTGTCCCCGCGGTTCTCCTCGTAGCGGCGTTCGTACTTGCAGGCATCGGCGCGTCGGAGCAGGCACTGGCCGGATCCGGGTGGACGCTCGGCCACGACACATGGGTCGCGCTCGGTGGTGAGGTTCTCGCCCTGGGCGCGGCCGTCGCAGCTCCACTGCTGGTGGGGCCGATACGCAACCGTTCTGCTCTCGCTTGGGGGGTGGTCGTCGGCGCGACGACATACGCCGGTCTCCTCGCGAACGCATCGACCGTGAAGATCCTCATGCTCTGGAACTTCGGTCTCGCAGGCTACCTGCCCTCGGTGCTCTACGGTCTCGCTGCGGGGGCCGCCACCTACACGATCGTGGCACTGCGGGCCGCGGGGCAACGGACCTTGGCGCTGGGCATGGCGCTCGTGTTCATAGGTGGCATCGGTCTGCACAGCACATACCAAACAGGTCTGGTGCTTGCCGGCTTCGCGGTGCTTGGCGCTGCGGAAGGATCCGACCGCGCAGGGAGCCAGCCCGCCGTCATCGGCGGCGCGTGACGATTCAGTGTCGGAGCAAGGTGAGCAGCATCACGGTGGGCTCTTCTGCGACGAGCGAGTGAGCCGCGCCGGGTCCCATGGAGATCCATGATCCCGGTCCGGCGTCCAACTCCTCGCCCTCGACCGTGAACCGGAGCCGTCCCGACAGCACCTGAACGATCGCCGCACGCGACGCCGTGTGCTGGGTGAGTCCCTCGCCCGCATCGATGCCGAAAACCGTCACGTCGAGAACATCGTCACGATGAACTACCTTCGAGACGACGGCGCCGGGCTGGATCGCGACGACGTTCGTCACATCGTCGATCGAGACATGTGTCATGGACTCTCCTCTCTCGTCCAAGCCGCTGCGGCATCTCGGTGCGGACGACCTCCGCGAGCACTCAGGCTAGCCCAACCCCGTCGAGCACCCCGGGTCTCTCGTGGCCTATCCGTCTCCTCCGCCTGTGCCGGAAGGCTCGGGACGGCCCCACACGGCTTCACCGCGGTGATCCGACAGACCCCGGGTGGCGAGCGCCGGGAACAGCCAGGCCTTACCGAGGGCGATCGCGCCGCCGAGGAGCGCCAGTCGGACGCCCACCGAGCCGGCCGTCGCGCCCACCCAGCCGGCCGCCCGCAGGGCCATCAGGCCGATCCCCACGTTCAGCGTCATGAGCTGGACCGGGGCGGCGAACTCGATCGCGATCAGTCCGGCCCGGTGCACGTCCGGATGACCGGGCCGCGCCATCGGCAGGAGGAACGCCCAGGCGCCGAGCAGCACCTGGACGATCCATCCCCCCACGAAGATCGTCAGGAAGTCGAGGTAGAACGCCTCGAAGCCCGCGGCGCCGTGCGAGGCGCTGATCGCGAGCGCCACCGATCCGATCGTGAACCACGTGAAGCCGGCCAACAGGTGCAGAGCGGAGATGGGGATCGGCCATCTCCGGCGTGTCCGAAGCACCTTCGACACCATCCATGCGGCGCCCAGCACGCCGGCCAGTTCGCTCAACCCCCCGAGGGCGACGACTGCCGTCACGTCGATCGCGAGGCCCAAAGCGAGGCCGATCGCTCCGCCCCCGAGCAAGGCGGCCGCGACGGTTCCGTGCCAGGACGGCATCTTGATCCGGAGGGTCGACGGCAGCAGGGTCACGAGGGTCGCGACGATCGTGACGCTCACCCACCCAAGCACGTTGATCGTCATGTGCGCGTGGAGCAGCGCTACGTACGCCGTGCCGTCGTGGATCGCCTCGGCTCCCATCAAGGCTCCGAACGTGCCGCCCACGATGATGCAGGCGACGGCGAAACCGTACATGCGCACGGGCAACCGGTGACGCTCGAGCAGGGACCGCCGGTTCGCTCGCCTGATGATCGCGAGAAGGATGACCGCGCCGGCAACGAAGCTCGCACCGCCGACGCCGACGATCGCCGGAAGTGCGAGCGGCCGGCCAAGCGCGATCAGCGCGACGCCCACGTTCATAGCGGCGAATTGCGCCCACGTCCATCGCTCAGGCGGCGAACCCGTGGCGGTGAGTGCGACCGTGAAGTTCTGCATCGCGCCGGCGATCGCGACCGACACCGCGCCTGCGAGCGCCAGATGTAACGGGAGCCAGAACCCCAGGCGAGCGCCCACCGGCAGGAGGATCGAACCTCCCGCGAGCGTGAGCCACGCGCGAGCTGCCGTCTGATACATCAGCGTCGTCGTTCGAGGCCGCATCTCCGTGTCATCATCCATGAGGTGCGGATCCAGCGTCTTGGCTCCGGGGATGAGGGGTTGCTCGCCCATGCGGTGAGGACGTTCCGGGACCTCGACGCGGTCGCGCCCGATCTGTTCCTGGATGACCCGAGGACGCACGCGTTCGTGGCCGTCGACGGTGACGCGGTGGTCGGTTGGTGCTACGGATACGAGCTGTTGCGTCCGGAGGGCCGTTGGATGATGTTCATGCAGGGGATCGACGTCGTGCCTGAGCGGCGCCGCGAAGGCGTCGGCCGGGAGCTGCTCGACACGTTCGTCGAAGTGGCGCGCTCGAAGGGTCACCAGAAGATGTGGCTCTTCGTGGACGCCGGGAACGACGCGGCGCGTCGGCTCTACGAAGGAGCGGGAGGCGATCACAACGAGAAGCTCGGCTACTGGTGGGTCTTCGGATAGCAGGACGATCCGGCGCGACGCAGACGCAAAGCTGAGGTCGCGCGTCCTACCCTTTCTCCGCCCTTCGACACAGGCGATCGAAGACCTTCGCACCCCCGGTATGGTCGACGGCCGGTATCGCCCGGTCCTGCCCGCTCGCTACGGTTCTCGCATGCTGGCTCCCACGCTCCGGGTGACATCGATCATCCCTCCTCCAACGTGGGGAATTTCGCTCGGAGCGCTGCGACGATCGGGTAGCTTGGCCCGCTGCGGTGCCGCTCCCCGATCTGGGGGTGAGGGTCGTCATGGTCGTGCTCGCGGGGATCATCCTGTCCACCTCGGGGAGATACGCCCCTTCCATCCGCCTCGACCAGACGACGCCTGCATGGGCCCACGTCACGCGGGAGATCAGGGCGCAGGGGCAGGGGAACTGCTATCAGGCGGCGGTGACGCTCGCGATGGATGCCCGGGACCTAGGCCTCGAGAACGTCTCCGTGATCCAAGGGACGCTGATGGGCGAGGGCGATCTCGAAGGAGTGAGGTTCGGTCACTCGTGGGTGGAAGCGGATGTCCCCGGCGCAACGACGCGGGTCGTCCTGGACTACTCGAGCGGGAACTCGCTCGTGATGGACCGCGACATGTTCCGCTCGCTCCAGCGAGCGCAGGACCTGCACGAGTACAGCGTCTCCGAAGCGACCAGCCTCGCGGCGAGCGGCAACTTCGGGCCCTGGACCGCGGACGTCCTGAACGCCTGGCATCCCTGACAGTCTTCGGATGGTCGCTGGGATAATGCGTCCGTGCGCTACGACGACATCCTGGACGCGATCGGCAACACGCCGCTCGTCGGCATGCCCCGCATGTCGCCCAAGCCGGGCGTTCGCATGTGGGCCAAGCTCGAGGGCAACAACCCGACCGGCTCCACGAAGGACCGCATCGCCAAGAAGATGATCGAGGTCGCCGAGGCCTCCGGCGAGCTCACCCCCGACCGCACGATCCTGGAGCCGACGTCCGGCAACACGGGCATCGCGCTCGCGATGGTTGCTGCACGCAAGGGATACAAGCTCACCGTCGTGATCCCCGACAACGCCAGCCAGGAACGCGTGGGGTTGCTGCGGTTGTTCGGCGCCGAGATCGTGTTCAGCGAGGGCGACAGGGGAACGAACGGGTCGATCGAGGTCGCTCGACGCCTGGCTCAGGACCCCAAGTACTTCATGCCGTTCCAGTACGGGAACGCGGCGAACCCGCTCGCGCACTACGAGGGAACCGCCGCGGAGATCCTGGCGGACCTGCCGTCGATCACGCACTTCGTCGCCGGCATGGGCACCGGTGGCACGCTCACCGGCAACGGCAGGCGGTTGCACGAGCACGACCCCACCATCCAGGTGGTGGCGGCGGAGCCCGAGCTCGGCGACCTCGTCTACGGGCTCCGTTCGCTCGACGAGGGGTTCGTGCCGCCGATCTTCGATCCCACGCAGGTCAACCGGAAGTTCCTGGTGAACTCCGCCGACGCGTTGCGGACCAACCGCGATCTCACGGCGCGTGAGGGCATCTTCGCGGGGATCTCGTCAGGCGCCGTCGTGCACGTCGCGCAGCGCATCGCCACGGAGCTCGATACCGCAGACATCGTCTGCCTGCTTCCCGACGGCGGTTGGAAGTACCTGTCGACCGAGGCCTGGGCGGACGACATCGAGACGGCCGAGAAGGGCGTCGCGGAGTCCCTGTGGTGGTGATCGACCGGTGAGCGACCCGCGGCCGATCGGCGTCTTCGACTCCGGTGTCGGCGGTCTCACCGTCGCTCGCGCGATCCTCGATCTGCTACCGCACGAACCCATGATCTACGTGGGCGATTCGGCGCGGTTCCCGTACGGTCCCAAACCGATCGAGGAGATCCGCCGCTACGCGGTCGACATCGCCGACTACCTGGTCCATCGAGACGTGAAGATGCTCGTCGTCGCGTGCAACTCGGTCGAGGTCTCGGGGCTCGGAGACCTCGCTGAGCGCGCCGGCATCCCGGTCGTCGGCGTGATCGACCCCGGCACGCGCACCGCCGTCCATACGACGCGCAACGGCGTGATCGGTCTTATCGGGACCGAGGCCACCGTCAGGAGCGGGGCGTACGATCGGGCGGTCGCCGCGACCGGCGCGCCGGTGGAGCTGTATCCCCAGGCGTGCCCGGTCTTCGTCGAGCACGTGGAACGCGGCGACACCACGAGCGATGCGTTGCGAACGGCCGCGCGGGAGTATCTTGTGCCGTTGATCGAGAGGGGCATCGATACGTTGATCCTGGGCTGCACGCACTACCCGTTGCTCTCGGGGCTGCTCCAGCTGGAGCTCGGGCCCGACGTCGTGCTGGTCTCTTCGGCTGAGGAGACGGCGAAGGATGTCTACGCGACGCTGCTGCGGTCGGGTCTCGAGCGGGAGGAGCCATCCGCTCCCGCGCACGAGTTCCTCTCGACCGGCGATCCCGAGCTGTTCCAACGCCTGGCCGAGATCTTCCTCGGCCCGGAGCTCCTCGAGGTGCGCGCCGCCCAGGCCCAACCCGTCGGGGGCGGTTCGTGGAACTGACCGTCCTCGGATCCAGCGGGACCTGGCCGGGCCCGGGCAGGGCCACGTGCGGATACCTGGTCAGCCACGAGGGGGCGCATCTTTGGCTGGACGCGGGGGCCGGAACGTTCTCTCGGCTCCAGCAGTGGATCCGGGTCGACGAGATGACCGCGATCTTGATCAGCCACGGCCATCCCGATCACTTCTCGGACATGTTGATGTGCTTCTACGCCCGTCGTTACGGTGGGCTCGGCGACCCCGGGTTGCCCGTGTATTCGCCTCCCGATTTCACCGACAAGGCCGCGTTGCTCGTCGCCGAGGAAGGCATGAAGGTGCTGTTGGAGGATTTCGCGTTCACGACCGTGCACGATGGCGACGAGTTCACGATCGGCCCGTTCGCCGTCAAGGCGTTCGAGATGATCCACGTGGGAGTCCAAGCGTTCGGCTACCGGATCGAGGCGGGGGGTGTGACGCTCGCGTACTCGGGAGATGCCGGGCCCGCTTCCAACCTCACGGAGCTCGCCCACGACGCCGACCTGTTCCTGTGCGAGGCGACGTACCAGGAGTCGAACGCGATGTACCCGTTCCACCTGAGCGCCCGCCAAGCGGGCGAGCATGCCGCGAAGGCGGGCGCGAAACGACTGATGCTCACGCACATCGTCCCGACGCTCGACCCCGCGGTCTCGGTCGCGGAGGCGTCGCAGGTCTTCGACGGGCCCGTCTCGGCCGCCGACGAAGGCTCCGTCGTGGAGATACCGTCGTGACGCGGCCCGACGGACGCGCGAACGACGAGCTCCGGCCGGTGGCGTGGGAGCTCGGATACCAGGAGTGGGCCGACGGATCCGTGTTGTTCTCCATGGGCAAGACGCGCGTGCTGATCGCCGCGTCGGTCTCCGAGGATGCCCCGCGTTGGCTGAAGGGCACGGGGAAGGGCTGGGTCACCGGCGAGTACTCCATGCTCCCCGCATCGACGAACGAACGATCCCCGCGCGAGGTGAACAAGGGCCGCCCCGGCGGACGCACGCAGGAGATCCAACGGCTGATCGGTCGCTCGCTGCGCTCGGTGACCGACCTCGGGAAGCTGGGGGAGCGGACCATCACGATCGACTGCGACGTGCTGCAGGCCGATGCGGGCACGCGCACCGCGTCCATCACCGGCGGATACGTGGTGCTCGCGCTCGCGCTGCGCGGCCTGGCCGAGCGCGGCGTCGTTCCCGATGACGTCCTCACCGATAGCGTCGCCGCCGTATCCGTCGGCATCGTCGAGGGCGAGGCCCGGTTGGACATCTGCTACGAGGAGGATGCGGGCGCGGACGTCGACTTCAACGTGGTGATGACCGGTTCGGGCGACTTCGTCGAGGTCCAAGGGACGGCCGAAGGAGTGCCGTTCACGCGCGGGGATCTGGACGCTCTGCTCGATCTGGCGGGATCGGGTATCGCCGAGCTCACGAAGATCCAGCACGAAGCGCTCGGCGCCTGACGCAAGAGCATGTCGCTCCCTGCCCGCATCGCGATCGCATCGCAGAACGAGCACAAGCTCCTCGAGATCGGCCGCATCTGTGCCGACTGGCCGGTCGCGTGGGTGACGATCCACGACCATCGCGGTCCGTGGCCGGACGTCGAGGAGACCGGCGACACCTATCTGGAGAACGCGCTCCTCAAGGCGCGTGCGGTCGCCGCCGAGTTGGGCGAGCCCGCGATGGCGGACGATTCCGGGATAGAGGTCGACGCGCTGGGCGGCAAGCCGGGGCCGCGCTCGGCGCGGTTCGCCGGTGAGGACGCCACCGACCCGGAGAACCTCCGAGCTCTGATCCAGGCGATGGCCGGCGTCCCATCGGGTGGCCGCAGCGCGCGCTACCGATGTATCGCCGCGCTCGCCTGGCCGGACGGCCGAGAGGTACATGCCGAAGGGGTGTGCGAGGGCGCGCTCGTCGGGAGGCCTCGGGGCGACGGCGGCTTCGGCTACGACCCGGTCTTCGTGCCGGCCGGCTGGGACGAGACCATCGCCGAGATCTCGGCCGACCTGAAGGACCGGATCAGCCACCGGGGGAGGGCGTTCAGGGCGCTGAGGGAGGTCCTGGAGGCCACCGCGGCACCCGTCTGAAGGCGGTATCGGCCGGACCGGACCACGACATCCGCCGTCTACCCGACTCAAGGTAGACGCCCGAGCCGCCGACGCATCATCCGTGGGTGAAACGAGGGAAGCCGGAGCCGCCGCGCGCCCTGCGCGCGGCAAGCTGCACACCACCGAGGGGTTCTTCGATGTGAAGTCCCCCCGGGTCGTCTACGCCCTTGGGCTGACGTTCACCGTGGCACTGCTCATCCTGGACTACGTGTCCGGGGCGCGGATCTCGTTCGCGCTGTTCTACCTCATGCCGCTGGGTCTGGTGACGTGGAACCTGGGACGCCGGGCGGGGGTGGGCACGGCGCTGATCTGCACGGTGGCCACGCTGGTCGCCGACCTCATCGGCCCGGGGGCGGACCACGACCTGGTCCCGTACTGGAACGCGCTCGGGCGCTTCGCCGTGTTCATCGCGTTCGCGGTGCTGCTCGCCACCCTGAGGGACACGCTCGTGGCCCAGCGTCAGAAGGTCGAGCGTGAACACGAGGTCTCGAGCGGCCTCCGCGAGATGAACGAGGTGAAGGACACGCTGTTGCACGCCGTGTCGCACGACCTCAAGGGCCCGCTCGCCGGCATCATCGGCGCCATGTCGACGCTCCGTCGTGGCAACGAGCTGCAGCTCACCGGGGACGAAGTGGAGAGCCTGTATCAGATGATCGAGCAGAGCGGGCGCAAGATGAACCGACTGATCGACGACATGCTGGACCTCGAACGCTTGGACCGCGGGCAAGTGCAGCCGGAGCGCGAGCCGACGGACGTCGGCGAGATGGTGCGGCGGGTCGCGCGCGAGGCTCCGGGCATGGACACGCATCCGGTGCGGATCGACGGCGAGCAGCTGCTCGCCAACGTCGACCCCGCCAAGGTGGAACGGATCGTCGAGAACCTGTTGGTGAACGCCGGGCGACACACGCCGGGCGGCACGCCCGTGCATGTGGGGGTGCGTTCGAGCGAAGACGGCATCATCCTCGTGGTCGAAGACGAGGGACCCGGTGTGCCGGAGGAGCTCAAGAGCACGCTGTTCGACCCGTTCCGTCAGGGACCGACCGCGGCCGGTCGCGGGGTGGGGATCGGCCTCTCACTCGTGCGGAGCTTCGCCGAGCTTCACGGCGGAAGCGCCGACATCGAGGACCGCGACGGCGGCGGCGCGAGGTTCGTGGTCATGCTGCCGTGCGAGACCAAGCCTCTCGAGCCTGCCAGCGCTCGCCTGCGCGCCGTCTAGGATCCGGTGCCGCTGCCGCGACTCGAACGCGGACGGGCGTGAGCCCACGTGGACCTAAACCACGCGTGTCTGCCAATTCCACCACAGCGGCGCGACCAGGAGCTTATCCCCTTGACCACGACTCTCCGACGTTCGCAGGAGTGACCTTCGCGGCGGACTAGGCGATAATCACCGAGGTGGTCCTCCGCCGCTTACTCATCTTGGCCCTGATCGGCGCACTCGGCGCCGCATGCGTCCGCGCCTCGGCGACGCTGCGAGAGGCGGCTCCGACCAGCGTCGTCTCCTCACCGGCCGCCGACCCGGTGTCGGCCGAGACCTCCGATCCCGAGCCTGTCCTTCCGAAGGGAACGTTCGCCGCCCGGTCTCGGACGCAGTGGCTCACGATCTGGAAGGGCCCTTCGAGGGATGCCGGCAAGCGATGGTCGTTCCCCACGCGGAACCCCGTCGGGCAGGCGCTCGAGTTCCTCGTCGCGAAGACGGCGCGCGACGACAACGGGAACCCGTGGCTGCGGATCCTGTTGCCGATCCGTCCCAACGGCGCCGCGGGGTGGGTGCGCAAGGGCGCCGTGAGCGTGCGCAGGATCCACCAGCGGATCGTCGTCGATCTCTCGGACAAGACGCTCCGCTACTACCGGGACGGCCACCTCGAGCACGACTTCTCGGTCGGCATCGGCCGCCCGGAGACCCCTACCGCGGTCGGCACGTTCTACGTGTGGGCGCAGGTGCCGCAGGCGAGCCCCACCGGACCGTACGGGGTGTTCGCGCTCGGTATCTCGGGGTTCTCCCCCGTCCTCA
>JBBQVZ010000015.1:0-38846 GCA_038211015.1 Actinomycetota bacterium
CGTACTCCAGCAACGCAGCCCGGCTCCGCCGGCTCCCCAAGATCGTCGAGACCTACAATCACCGCAGACCCCACACTGCGCTCGGAGGGCTCCCGCCCATCTCAAGGGTGCAGACAACGTGAGTGGGAACGACAGCTAGCCCTTCCGTAGGCGCCGCTGGGTTTCATCGAGCCGGAGCTCGCGGAGCGCGTCACGTCCGACCCATCGGGCGCTCGGAACGCCGTGTTCGGACAGCGTCTCCGCCTCCGCGATGGCCGCCGTGTTGAGCTCGAGGTTCCGCTTGCCGATCTGCCGGAGCGCCCAGCTGACGGCCTTCTTCACGTAGTTGCGATCGTCCGTTGCCCCGTGGCGGATCGCGGGGAACCACGCGATGAACGTCCGATCGGGCGCCGACCTGTCGCGGACGGCGCGGGCCGCGATCAGCGCGAATCCCGCCCGCTTCACGAACTCCTCGGAGCGCTTCGTCCACGCGCGCGGGACGGACGCGGGGAACGAGGTGAGTTCGAAGAGGTTCCCAACCACCTGGTCGCAGAGGTCCCAGGAATCGAAGTCCAGGACCCAGTCCTCCATCTGATCCCGAGTCACCTGCGCAGGGTCGTCGACCATCGAGGCCAGGATTCGTGCCTCATGGATGCCGGTCCGCCACAGGTCGAGCGCGAGCGCGTGATCGGGACCGAGGCGACGCCCGAGCCTTCGGAGGTTCGGGACCGACACGCCGATCGCCCGATCGACGTTGATGCCGACGCGGGCCATGCCCGGCAGGCGCGACGCGTCGGCGACTTCTTGGAGCTCGGCGACGGCGCCGCGGGTCGCGGCTCTCATCGCTCGAGGGGAAGGTCGCAAGCGTCGGCGTGCAAGGCTCGCCCGAGCGCACCGCGCCGGCGAGCCACGGTCCGGTACGCCCGTTCCGTCGCTCGAGGGAACGCTCCAGCCACCCGTCCGAGCGGCCCTCCGCCCGGGAGCTCACGGAGCAGGAACGGCACGGCTGCGCCGGCGGACACGACGCGGCCGTCTCGAGTGATCAGGTGCCACGAGTCGTCGCGCAGGGTTGGGTCGATGCCATCCAGTCGCGCCTCGCCCTCCGCGCTTCGGATCGGAGTGAAGCGAAGCCGTCGGGCACGATCCCAGGAAGCGATCTTCGACGCCGACCATCGGCAGAAGCCGCATCCGTCGTCGTAGAGCACGGTCACTCGATCCATACCTCGATGCTACGACCGGCCAGGGACTGTCTGGAACATCCACGAGTGAGGTCGGACGCAGTAGGTCAGAACGTGGTTCGATAGGGGGATGAGCGACCTGCCGACCGGCGAGGGACCGCAGGAAGGCTTCGTTGAGGACGAGGGCCTGACGAAGACGCGGAGGTTGATCGCGTCCGTCGAGGAACTCCGCGCGCTCCTGGCGCCACTGTCGCCCGACGAACGTGAGCGGGTGCTATCGCTCGCTCGCGAGATCGCGGAACAACCCGACCGACCTTCGGGCGATCAGTAGCGGTAGTCCTGGGTCGGCGGCTCCGAAGGCGGCTGGATCCGACGATCCAGCTCCTTCGCTACGTTCCTCACCTGTCGCTTCACGATCGCGTACGCGATGTATCCGAGCGCGATCGCGCTCATCACCAGCGTGAGCACGACGAAGATCGTCGCCTTCACGACCAGGCCAAGCACGCCGAACGCAGCGGCGATGAGGATCAGCACCAGCAGGATCCATGCCATGGCTCCAGCTTATCCCGTCCTCCGCGGAACGTTGAGCGTGCGGTTGAGCGGACCGTTCGGCATACTCGCGGCGATGGCAGATCACGACGGCTTCCGCTCTCCGCTCACGTCCGACGCGAACGCGGGCAGGGTGGCGATCGTGACCGGCGGAGGCACCGGCATCGGCCGGGCGACGGCGGTCGAGCTCGCGAGGACGGGCGCGAAGGTGGCGATCTGCGGTCGTCGGCCCGAGCCGCTCGATGAGGCGCGCCGCGAGATGGAGGGCTCCGGAGCCGAGTGCCTCGCTCTGGCCACCGACGTCCGCGAGGGCGAACAGGTCGCGGCGTTGCTCGACGCCGTCGATGAGCGCTTCGGCGCCGTCGACATCCTGGTGAACAACGCGGGCGGGCAGTTCGCGGCGCCGCTCGAGGCGATCGCGTTGAAGGGCATGCGCGCCGTCCACCGTCTGAACGTCGACGCCACGTGGGACGTCACACAGCGCGTCGCGGAACGGTGGATGATCCCGCGGCGCTCGGGGTTCGTGGCGTTCCTGGGATTCAGTCCCCGTCGCGGCGTCCCGATGATGATCCATTCGTCCATGGCGAGGTCGGCACTCGAGACGCTCGCCGCGGGGATCGCGCAGGAATGGTCGAAGTATGGGATCCGCGCGGTGTGCATCGCCGCCGGGCTGATCCAGACGGAGGGAGTCTTGCAGTACGGGGGCCAGGAGGTCGTGGACGAGTTCGCGACGCACGTGCCTCTGCGACGGGCGGGACTGCCGGAGGAGGTCGCGGCGACGATCGCATTCCTCGCCTCGCCCGGCGGCGCCTACATCACCGGGACCACCGTGGTGGTGGACGGCGGCTCGGATGCCTGGGGCCACGGGATGTTGCCACCGGATCGCGAGCCGTAGGCACGGCCACCGGATACCGCCCGGCGACGCCTCCGTACTACGCTGTCGTTTCCAGAACCTCGTGCGTGGGAGGGACATCCGATGGCTGATGCGTTGCAGAACTACATCGACGGGAAGTTCGTGGACGCGGCCGACGGAACGGGGTTCGACGTCTTCAACCCCGCGACGGGCGAGGTGATCGCCACCGCGCCGGACTCGAAGCAGGCCGACGTCGACGCGGCCGTGAGCGCCGCGCGCCGGACGTTCGACGACGGGACGTGGTGGCCGCGGACCACCGAGCGCGAGCGCGGGAGGATCCTGCTGCGCGCCGCCGACATCGTCCGTCGCGAGCACGAGCGCCTTGCGCAGCTGGAGTCGCTCGACTCCGGAAAGCCGATCGGCGAGGCCCGCGAGGACATCGCCGAGGTCGCGTTCATGTTCGAGTACTACGGCGGATGGGCCACGAAGATCTATGGCGACATCCCGCCGGTGGGCCCGGATGCGATGTCGCTCGTCGTGAAGGAGCCGATGGGCGTGGCCGCGGCGATCACCCCGTGGAACTACCCGATGATGATAGCCGTGCAGAAGGTGGCGCCCGCGATCGCGGCCGGATGCACCGTGATCCTGAAGCCCGCCGAGCAGACACCGCTCACCGCGCTCGAGATCCCGAAGATCCTGGAGGAGGCCGGCTTGGCCGCCGGCGTCCTGAACGTCCTGACCGGGTTCGGCGAGACGTGCGGCGCGCCGCTCTCGTCGCACCCGAGCGTCGACAAGGTCGGGTTCACCGGCTCGAAGGACGTCGGGAAGATCATCATGCGAACTGGCGCGGACACGCTGAAGCGCGTCACGCTGGAGCTCGGCGGCAAGTCGCCCAACATCGTGTTCGCCGACGCGGAGTTCGACGCGGCGAT
The DNA here is from genome assembly GCA_038211015.1 of Actinomycetota bacterium. Taxonomy (GTDB): domain Bacteria; phylum Actinomycetota; class UBA4738; order UBA4738; family HRBIN12; genus JBBQVZ01. The sequence continues at coordinate 3,492 of JBBQVZ010000015.1, forward strand.
CCAAGGCAGCGCGAACGGCATCTTCTGGAACCAGGGCGAGATCTGCTCCGCAGGCTCGCGGGTGTTCGTCGAGAAGGCGATCTACGACGACGCGCTGAACGCGCTGGTCGGCCACGCCCAGGCGGTGACGCTCGGCGACGGAAAGGACGAGGCGACGACGATGGGGCCGCTCGTGTCGAAGGAGCAGCAGGAGCGCGTGCTCTCCTACATCGAGATCGGCCAGGGCGAGGCGAAGATGGCCGTCCAAGGCGACGCGCCCACCGACCCCAAGCTCGCGAACGGCTACTTCGTGCCGCCGACGATCTTCGCCGACGTGGACAACGACTCGCGGATCGCGCGCGAGGAGATCTTCGGGCCGGTTATGTCGGTGATCCCATTCACGTCCGCCGACGAGGTGATCGAGCTGTCGAACGACAACGAGTACGGCCTTGCCGCCGCGGTTTGGACGCGCGACATCAAGAAGGCGATCAACACGGCGAAGGCGCTGCGCGCCGGCATCGTGTGGATCAACGACTCGCAGCCGGCGCCCACGGAGACGCCGTGGGGCGGCTACAAGCAGTCGGGGATCGGCCGAGAGCTGGGCCGGGAAGGCCTGGACGATTACCTGGAGTCCAAGCACATCTACGTGAACCTGGCCGAGTAGTCCGCACGCGCGATCACGCCCGGGTGTCACGGGGGGCGAGCAGACCGCCCGCGATGATGCCGAACGTCGCGATGACGATCACGCTCATCGCCGCGCGGAGGCTGAAGCTCTGGGCGACCCAGCCGAGCAGCGGCGGGCTCCAGATGAAGCCGGTGTAGCCGACCGTCGTCACGGCGGCGATCGCGTTCGTCGGGTCTTCTCCCGAATCGCCCACGAGCCCGAACGCCGCCGGCACGGCCGTGGACAGCGTGAAACCGAGCACCAGCCAGCCCAGCCCGACCACGAAGACCTGATCCGCGGCAACGGCGATCGTGCCGCCGATCAGCGAGCCGAATCCCGCCACGAGGATCGTCATCCGCCTGCCCATCCCATACAGCACCCGGCTCGCGAAGAGGCGTCCGAACAACACCGCGGACGCGAACGCGACGAACGCCATGGCCGCGGTGCTCGCTGAGGCGCCCAGCTCGTCGCGGAGGTACAGACCCGACCACACGTCCATGGACCCTTCGATCAGGAACGCGGACAACACGACCAGGGCAGGCACCAGGAGCTTCGGCGCCCGGAAGAGCGCGGAGATCGAGAAGAGCGTCTGCGTGCCGTCGACGTAGCGCTCCTTCGGCACGGCCGACGACGTCCAGGCCGTCGTGATCGCGAGCGCGATGGCCGCGTACGCCAGCCCCACCCGGAAGTCGATGTCGGCCGCCCGGATCGCGCCCGCGACGGACGCCCCGGTGATCCCGCCGAGCGCATACGTCGCGTGCATCCATTGAAGGACGGGCTTCTGCGTTCGAGCCTCGGATCGCTGGGCGGCGACGTTCAGGTAGACGTCGACCAAGCCGTTGCCCACGCCCAGGAGCGCGAACGCCAGCAAGATGGCGCCGGTGGGGAGATACGCGATCGCGAACGTCGCCGCGCTCATGATCGCGAGGGAGAGCGGGACGGTCGTGGAGAGCGCGAACTGCTGCAGTCGTGGTGCCACCAACAACATCACGCCGACGGCGATCAGTGAAAGCAACGTGTAGTCCACGCCGATGCGCGCGTCCGAGATGTGGTGGTGTTCCTGGAACTCGAACACGAGGATGACCCACACGCCCCAGAACTGTCCGAAGGACCAGTAGCCGGCGAGCAGCGGCGCGATGTCTCTGCGGGAGGCCGCCGGACCATCCGTCGCCGACCGGGTGGTTCGTGGCTCGCTCACGCAGGCATCTTCCCACCGGGTCACGCGCCCTTCGAGCTTGACCCGCTGCCCCGGCCCCGCGCTATGCTCCGCGAACGATGGCCGGTGGAGAGGTTCAGCTCGTCGATCTGGTGAAGCGCTTCGGCGACTTCACCGCCGTCGCAGGCATCAACCTGCAGATGCCCCCGGGTGAGTTCTTCTCGTTGCTCGGTCCATCGGGCTGCGGCAAGACCACGACGCTCCGCATGATCGCGGGGTTCGAACGGCCGACCGAGGGCCAGATCTTGCTGGACGGCGTCGACATGGCGCAGACCCCGCCGCACAAGCGCAACGTCAACACCGTGTTCCAGAACTACGCGCTGTTCCCGCACCTGACGGTGGAAGAGAACGTCGCGTTCGGCCTCCGGTACAAGAAGGTCACGAAGCAGGAGACGAAGGAGCGGGTCGGTCGCGCCCTCGAGCTGGTGCAGCTCGGCGGGTTCGCGAAGCGGCGTCCGACGCAGCTCTCGGGGGGTCAGCAGCAGCGCGTCGCGCTCGCGCGCGCGCTGATCCTGAACCCCGCCGTGCTGCTACTGGACGAGCCGCTCGGCGCCCTGGACGCCAAGCTGCGCAAGCGGTTGCAGATCGAGCTCAAGGCGTTGCAGGAAGAGGTCGGCATCACGTTCATCTACGTGACGCACGACCAGGAGGAGGCCCTCACGATGTCGGACCGCATCGCGGTGATGTCGCAGGGTCAGGTCGAGCAAGTGGGCCCGCCGAAGGAGATCTACGAGGAGCCGCGCACCGCGTACGTGGCCGACTTCCTCGGCGTGTCGAACCTGATGGAGGGCACGGCCGAGGGCCAGGGCACCGGAGGCTGCAAGGTGCAGCTCGGAGAGTTCGCGCTGATCGCGGGCGAAGGCGAATCGGACACGCGCGGCGCGTCGAAGATCACGATCCGTCCTGAGCGCGTCGATCTCCAGGCGACCGGCACGACGGGCGAGAACCGCGTCCCCGGGATGGTGGAGCGCGTCGTCTACGTCGGCTCGATCCTGCAGGTGTTCGTCACGTTGGCACCCGGTCAGCGGATCCAAGCGTGGATCCAGAACGACGGCGGCGCGGTGCCGTTCGAGTCCGGGACCCCGGTCGCGGTGCACATGCCGCGCGAGGCGTTGCGTGTCTTGCCCGACACGGGAACGCCCGTGTCGATCTCGGACGATCTCGAGGACGCCGAGGCGAGCTGAGCGATCGCGGCCGTCGCCGGGCGGGCCGAGCTACAGGTCGACGAAGCTGCCGACGTCGCCGCCCTGGCCCTGGCTGATCCGTCGGTATACGAGCAAGCCGAGCCCGATCACCAACAACGTCGAAACCAACATGACGGTCGCCGCGGCGTTCACCGCCGGCGTCGGGGCCGACCGCGCCGCCGAATAGATCTTGACGGACAGTGGTTCGGTGTCGGCTGGTCCCGACAGGTATCGGACCGTGACGAAGTTGTCGACGGAATCCGCGAAGACCAACGCCACGCTCGCCAGGATCGCGGGGGAGAGCAGCGGAAGGAGCACCCGGCGAAGAGCCTGGTTCGGCGTGCCCCCCAGATCCATCGCCGCCTCCTCGTATTCGGGCCCGATCGAAAGCAAGCGCGCGCGCACGATGATGAACGGGTACGACAGCTGGAACGTGACGAGTCCCATCACCTGAACCGCGGTTCCCAGCTTCACGGTGTTCGCGAAGAGGTTGGTGAACATCAGGAACAACGAGACGCCGAGGATGATCTCGGGAACGACGAACGAGAACAGCATCGCGAAGTTGGCTCCCGCTGCCGGCCGACCGCGCCACCGGTCGATCCCGATCGCGAACGCCGTGCCGAGTGGGACCGCGAGCACCACGGTCAGGAGCGACAGCTTGAACGTCTGGAACATCGCCGTGCGGAGCGTCGGATCTGTCCACAGGGAGTCGAACTCATCCTGATACCACCAGCGCAGCGAGAATCCCTGCCACGTGCTTCGCGATCGGCCGGCGTTGAACGAGAAGATCACCGCGATGATGACGGGCACGATCGACCACAGTAGGTACCCCCAGGTGACGGCCTGGAGGAATCGCGGCTTGCGCCACGGGTTGCTCAACCACCCCCCGCTCGCAGCCGCTGTCTTCGGGATGTCGGTGAGCCCGGGAGTGCCGTACAGCGCGTTGTCGGCTGCGTCGCTCACGTCCGCCCCTCCGCCGCTCGCTTGGTTGCTCGCAGGTAATACATCATCGGGATCATCACCAGCACGACAAGGATCAAGACGAGCGAGCCCGCCTCCGGCCCCTGTCCGGACTGACCCACGGCGGTGTCCAGCAGGTTGCCGTACATCGACGTGGTGGTCGTGCCGAGCAGGATGTTCGTGTAGTAGTCGCCGAACATCGGCAGCGAGACGATGACGAGACCAGCGAGGATGGCCGGCTTCGATAGCGGCAACGTGACGCGCCGGAACGTCTGGAACGGGCCGGCGCCTAGGTCACGGCCGGCTTCGAGCAGGCTCTGGTTGATGCGGTCGAGCGAACCGAAGAGCGGGAGGATCATGAACGGGATGTAGCCGTACACGAGGCCGAGGACCACGGTCACGGGCTTGCCTGCGAGCCATTCGACCGGCGCGATGCGGAAGATCCTCAAGAAGTCGTTGATGTATCCGTCGGGCTGCAGCAGGCTCTGCCAGGCGTAGATCCGCATCAGGTAGCTGATCCAGAAGGGCGTGATCAGCAAGACCAGGATCAACCCTCGCCGTTTCCCGGCGAACCGTGCGGTGTAGTAGGCGACCGCATAGCCGACCACCAGGCAGATCACGCTCGCCGCCACGACGTACTCGAGCGTGCGGATCAGCGGGTCGATGTAGATGCCACCGCTGGTCGTGAATTTCTGTAACGTCGCGGAGAACGTCTGGAAGCTCCACCACCACGGCTGGTACACGGGCAGCGGCGTGCGGAAGAAGGGGTCGACGGTGCCGAACGCGACCGAGACCACGACGTAGAACGGCAGGATGAAGAAGACGATGAGCCAGATCAGACCGGGTGCGGTGAACGCCGGCCAGTACCAACGTGGGTAGTCCACGCCGGTGCGTTGATCCGAGGCGGACCGATCGCGGCGTCCCTTGCGCCGCCCCGCCGCCTCGGCGCTAGCCACCGGCCTGGATCTCGTTCCAAGCGTCGAGCCAGATCTGATCGGCCTCGGGGGTCAACTCACTCTGGATGTAGCCCTGCGTGAAGTCCTCCTCACCCAGGACGGCTCTCGACAGCGCGGGTGCAACGACGCCGTCCGCGACCAGTCGGTCCGGGTCGATGGAGTTGAACGGCGGTTGATACCCGTTCCATGAAGCGAAGTTCTCGTAGCCCCACTTCTCGTCCAAGAAGAAGTTCAGGAACTCGTGGGCGAGGCGTGGGTGCGGCGCGTCCGATGGGATGGCGATCGTGTCGTTGCCGATCAAGCCCCTCTTGTCGTCGGGATACCAGTAGCCGAGCACGTCCTCCGACGTGCCCTTCGGCAGGTAGTACTTGGCGCCGACGATGTCGCCCGACCATGACTGGGAGATCGTGACCTCTCCTTCGGAAAGCTTCACGTACGTGCCGTTGATCGCCAGGCGGGCGCCGTTGTCGTTGATCATCTCCAAGATGGCATCTTTCGCGGCGCCGATCGCGGCCGGGTCGCTCGAGTCGGGGTCCGTGACGCCGTTGCGAAGCAGCATCATCCCGAGCGCGTCCCGATACGAGTCGTAGTACGCCACGGAATCCTTGAACGACGGATCGAAGAACGCTTCGTATCCGAGCTCGTCGGCTCGGGCGTCCTCGACGCGGTCCCGGCGGTACGCGACGCCGGTCGTGTAGATCACGTACGGCACGGTGTAGCGTGCCTCGAGGTCGTACCACGGTCCCGGATCGGAGAACACCGGCCAGACGTTCGCGGGGAGGTTCGGGAGCAGCTCGTGGTTGAGGGGTTGCAAGTTGTCGCTCGCGACCAAGCGGCGGATGTAGTCGGTGGTCGGGAAGAAGACGTCGGCCGTGACCTGGCCGGCCACCAGCTTCTGGATGCCTTCCTCCATGTTGTTGAACGTCGTCCATTCGACCTTGACGTCGTACTCGTCCTCGAAGGCCTTCAGCACCTTCTTGTAGAAGTAGGCATCCCAGTTGTAGACCTGCAAGACACCGTCGGTCTCGATAGGCGTCGAGGTCGGGATCGGATCGCGGGTCAACGGCAAGAGGACCGGGTTCGCCGGGTTCGCGATCGGGATCTCACCGACTGCGCTCGAGCTGCCCCCTCCGCCCCCTCCGCCTGACGTCGTGCCCGGTTTCTGACACGCAGCCATGATCGCGGCGAGGCTCGGCACCGCGACCGCGGTTCCCCCCGCGCGGAGGAGGAAGTCCCGCCGGCTCATCGGGTGTGGTCTTCGTGCTGGTGCCATCGAAAGCCTCCTCGTGTGCGGGCGTCGGGTTGACCGGCGGTTCAAGCCTATCCGGGGTGAGTACCACACGCGCCCGGCGCAACGCAAGGTCGCGAGGAGCTCTCCTCGGGTGCATCCTCTCCTGAGTGGATACGGTCCGCGGGGTCGTCGTGGTTGGGGCGGGGCTGGCAGGCCTGGCGTCTGCGCGGATCCTGACCGACGCTGGGTGCGACGTGACGGTGGTGGAGGCCCGCGAACGGGTAGGCGGCCGCATCTGGTCGGTTCCGCTGGACAACGGCGAGATCGCCGAGATGGGCGCCGAGTGGGTGATGCCGGCGGATGTCGAGCTCAGGGCGTGGGTGGACCGGTTCGGCTTGCCCTTGATCGATGCCGGCGTCGACTACCTCCGCCGCGAAGCCCGGGGGCCGGGTGCTTCGAGCATGGAGGACCAGGACGCCTTCCTCGCGGTCGCGAACGCCGCGCTCGCGACGATCCCTCCGGACGGATCGGCCGGCCTGACGCTCGGCTCGTTCCTCGATGCGCTGGACGCGCCGGGCGCCGGGCGGGCAGCGGTACGGATGCGTCTTCAGGGCACGAACGCGGCCGACCTCGGACAGGTGGCGCTTCGTGTCGCACGCGGTCCTCTCCCGTTCGCCGCGCCCGGCGCGACCTACCACCGTATGGCGCGAGGGAATCAGGCTCTCCCCGACTCGATCGCCGCCTCGTTGCCGGACGTGCGTCTGGGTCACCGCGTCCGCTCCGTGGTCCACGGCCCGAGAGAGGTCGCGATCCACGTGGAGGGCGACGTCGAGCTCACCGCTGCCGCCGCGATCGTGGCGCTCCCGGCGCGGGTGGCCGCCGGTCTGCGGTTCGATCCGTTCCTTCCCGATGAGATCGCGATCGCGCTCCATGAGTTACCGATGGGCGTGGCATCCAAGCTCGCGGTTCCGGTCGAGGGTGCGTCGGCTCCTCGAGCGATCCAGAGCTCTGAGCTGCCGTTCTGGTGCTGGGTCGCGAACGGGAGCGACGGCGCCGTGCGTCAGTGCCTGGGAGCGTTCACCGGGTCCGAGCTCGGGCAGGAGTCGCTCGAGACGGCCGGAGGAGATCCCGGACCATGGCTCGAACGGTTATCGGCGCTGAACCCCGACCTCGCACTGCGCGGTACCCCGGTCTTCAAGTCGTGGGCGTTCGACCCGCTGGCGATGGGCGCGTACGCGGCGTGGGACAACCGCTCGTGGGATCACATGGAACAGTTCCAACGCACCGTGGGGCGGTTGGCGTTCGCCGGTGAGCACACCGCCGGTCCGGATCTGCACGGGACGATGGAGGGCGCGCTCCGATCGGGCATCCGCGCTGCGGCGCAGATGCTCGAGATCCTCGGCTGACGGCTCCGCGACCGGAGCCGATACGATGCCCGCCCTGCGCCTGCACCGGGCGTGAACCGAGGAGAGAGGGAGATCATGGCCGACCCAGCCGCCGACGAACCCCTGGTGCTGATCGAAGACATCGGACCGGTTCGCCGGCTCACGATGAACCGGCCTGGGGCGCTGAACGCATTGTCCGCCGGTCTCATCGACGCGCTCTCGACCGCCTTCCGCGAGGGAGGCGAGGATCCTGACGTGAGCGTGATCATCCTCCGAGGGGCCGGCCGGGCGTTCTGCGCGGGCTACGACCTGACCGAGGACGCTTCCGGCGGTGTGCTGGACGCGCGCCGCTGGCACGAGGATCTGTCGCACTCGACGCACGGCATGCTCGAGATCCTGGATAACCCGAAGCCGGTGATCGCGCAGGTGCACTCGTATTGTCTGGCCGGAGGCACCGACCTGATGCTCGCGTGCGACCTGGCAGTCGCCGCGGACGACGCCTACTTCGGATACGTCGACGTCCGATTCGGGTCCGGCGTCGTCTCGATGTTCCTGCCCTGGGTGGTCGGCGTCCGCAAGGCGAAGGAGCTGCTGTTCACGGGGGAGGATCGTGTGCCTGCGGACGAGGCGCTCCGGATCGGCCTGGTGAACCGCGTCGTGCCGCGCGACGAGCTGGACGACGCGACGCTCGCGCTCGCGGAGGAGATCGCGAAGAACGAGCCGTTCGTGGTGCAGACGTCGAAGCGGGCGGCGAACCGCGCCTGGGACGTCGCCGGGTTCCGCGCGGCCATGGCGGCGAACACGGAGCTCGACGTGATGATCGAGACCGCCAACCTCCCCGCCCGCGACGAGTTCCGCAGGATCACGCAGGAGCAGGGACTCAAGGCCGCGATCGCGTGGCGGGACGCGAGGTTCCGGGGCGAGGCGTGACCCGCTGGAACCTCGAGCCGCTGCTGGCTCCGCGCTCGATCGCGATCGTCGGGGCGTCGGAGTCGCCGGACAGCTGGGCACCGGAGATCGAACGGTCGCTCCGCCAAATCGGCTTCGACGGCGAGCTGTATCCCGTCAACCCGAAGTACTCGAACGTGTGGGGACGGCCGTGCCGGTCGTCGGTGAGCGAGCTGCCGCGCGGCGTCGACCTCGCGGTGATCGTCGTTCCCGCGCGAGTGGCCGTGCGCATGGTCGACGAGTGCGGCGCGGCAGGCGTGCGATCCGTGATGGTGGTGTCGTCCGGGTTCGCAGAGGCGGGCGACGCGGGTCGGGCGCTCCAGGACGAACTGCGCGAGACGGCGCTGCGACACCGGCTGCCCGTGCTTGGGCCGAACGTCGAGGGCTTCGTGAACTACGTGGATCGCGTGGCACCCTACGGCACGTCGCCACCGCCGGAGCCCATCGCCGGTTCGATCAGCGTCATCTCGCAGTCGGGGACGGTCGCGTGGGCCATGAGCCAGCTCGCGTCGGACCGCGGCGCAGGGCTCCGCATCATCCTGGGTGTCGGCAACGAAGCGGTGCTCGGCCTCGGCGACATGTTCGGGTGGGCGGCCGACGACCCGCACACGAAGGTGGTCTGCACGTACATCGAGACGATGCGAGACGTGGAGGGGATCGGCCGGGGACTGGACGCGCTCCGCGCCGCCCGCAAGCCGATCCTCGTCTGCGCACCCGCGGGTCGGAGCGAGGCGGCGCGCCGGTCGATCGTGGCGCACACCGGCGCCCTCGCCGGCAACACGACGCTCCGCGACGCGTGGCTCCGGCAGCGCGGCGTGATCCTCGTTGAGGACCCGGTCACGATGTTCGAAGCCGCCGTGCTGTTCTCCTTCGGCACGCGGATGCGCACGACCGGGGTCGCGGCGGCGCTGCAGTCCGGCGGGGCGTGCACCCTGTTCGCCGAGGCGGCCGGCACGCAGGGTCTGGCGCTGCCCGAGTTCACGCCGGCGACGAAGCGGAAGCTGCGGAAGGCGTTGCCGCACTACGCGTCGCAGAACAACCCGCTGGACGTGACGGGGCAGGCCGCGGTCGAGACCGGCATGTTCTGCGAAGCGCTCGGGGCGCTGGCGCACGACCCCGCCGTGGGATTCGTGGCGTTCGACGCGTCCCCGCCTCGCGAGGAGAGCGAGGCGGGGTGGGCGGAACCGGTCCTGCGGGCCGCGCGCCGGCTGCGCAAGGAGACAGGCGTCGTGTTCGCATCGGTCTCGATGGGTCCGCTGGGCTACGGCGTGGCCGGTAAGCGGTTCGTCGCTGCCGCGCGACTGCCGTTCCTGCAGGGACACCGGGCGGGGACCGGGGCGATCCGCGCGATGGTCGAGCTGCAAGGGGCGCGCGACCGAGGGTTGCGAGACCTGCCGGCACATCCGAACCGCGCGAAGGCGGTCCGCTCGTTGCGCGGACTGGCCGGTCCGCTGGACGAGGCGCGCGGTGCCGAGCTCCTCGAGCTCTACGGCGTTCGTCGTCCCGCGGAGCGCATCGCCGCCACGGCCTCGGCGGCGGCGAAGGCGGCGAGGACGATCGGGTTCCCGGTGGCCGTGAAGGCGCTGGCGCCGGAGCTGCCGCACAAGGCGAAGCTCGGCGGCGTCCGGCTCGGTCTGACCGACCCCGCCGACGTGTCCGTGGCGGCGGACGATGTCTTGCGGGCGGCCCGGCGGGCCGGGGCTGCGTCCCCGCGCGTGCTCGTCCAGCGGATGGCGACGGGTGTGGAGGTGCTCGTCGGTGCCGTTGTCGACGACGCGTTCGGCGCCTGCATCACGATGCGGCCGGGAGGGGAGCTCGCGGAGGCGGGAGAGGCGGTGTTCGTCGCGGCGCCGCTCACGCGGGCCCAGGCGCTGGCGTTCGTGCGATCGGAGGCGGTTCGGTGTGGGCTGGTGGAGGGCCGCCACGACCTGCGTGCGGTGGCTCGTGTCGTGGAGGCGATCGCTCGCGCCGCACATGACCTGCGCGGTCGATTGGTTTCGATCGAGGCGAACCCGCTCCTGGTCGCGGAGCGCGGGGCCGTCGCCGTCGACGCGCTGGCTGAAGCCAGGCCTCCCGCGTGATCTACGGGCTCGTCGCCGCCCTCGGGTGGGGCCTCGCGGACTTCGGCGGGGCCGTGGTCGGGAGGCGCATCGGCAGCATCACCACCGTCGTCGTCTCCCAGGGATTCAACGCGCTCTTCATGACGGTGCTGATCCTGGTGGGCCGCCACGATCTGACCGTCCTGTGGCCGTACATCGGGTTCGTGGCGCTGAACGGCGCGGCGTCCGCGACGGCATACGTCACCCACTATCGCGCGCTCCAGCTCGGCCCGGTCGCGATCGTGTCTCCGATCGGCGCCACGTACGCCGTGGTGGGCGTGGGGCTCGCGATCGTGGTCCTGGGCGAACGACCCGCCGGCATCGCGATCGCCGGCGGCGTCGTCACGGTGATCGGCGTGATGCTCGCATCCACGGATCTCCGGAAGGTCGAGGAGGGCCTCCTCAAGCAACGGCCGCCGGGGCTCCCGTGGGCGATCGTGTCCGCAGTGATGTTCGGCATCGGGGGGTTCCTGCTCGGCTACCTTTCGCAACGGGTGGGATGGGTCGTCGGCCTATGGGCGTCGCGCATAGCCCAGCTCGTCGCGTTCTCCGCCTATGCCGCCCTCCGCCGCTCCGAGATCGCGGGCATCGGGATGAACCGGATGACCGCGGCCGCGCTCGGCGTGGGTCTGGCCGACCTGTTGGGTGTGATCGCATTCTCGTCCGGCGCCGAGTCGGGGTTCGTCTCGATCGTGCTGACCGCCTCGGCGGTGTTCCCGCTCATCGCCGTCGTCCTGTCGATCGTGCTGCTCCACGAACGTCCGGTGCCGAATCAGTACGCGGGGATCGCGCTCGTCATCGGCGGGCTGTTGATGCTGGGGCTCGGCGCCTAGTCCGTTTCGGACTAGTGGGAGCCTTGATCCGCGGCCCGCATCAGACGCCCGTGCCGTGGTGGTAGAACTCGACCTTCTCTGCCGGGAGCGGCGTTGCTCCCAGGATCAGATCCGCCGCCTTCTCCGCGACCATCATCACCGGCGCGTAGATGTTGCCGTTCGTCACGTACGGCATCACCGAGGCGTCGACGACCCGCAGTCCCCGCAGACCGTGGACACGCATCGTGTCCGGATCGACCACCGAGAGCTCGTCCGTTCCCATCCGGCACGTGCACGACGGATGCAGCGCGGTCTCGCCGTCCTTCGCGACCCACGCCAGGATCTCCTCGTCGGTCTCGACGTTCGGCCCCGGCGAGAGCTCTCCGGCGTTGAACGGGTCGAACGCCGACTGGTTCAAGATCGTCCGTGTCACGCGGATCGCCTCGACCCATTCCCGGCGGTCCTGGTCGGTCGAGAGGTAGTTGAACCGCAGCGCGGGATGCACCGCTGGGTCGGTGCTCGTGATCTTCACCGAGCCGCGCGCGTCCGAGTACATGGGTCCGATGTGCACCTGGTAGCCGTGATCGCTCGCGGGCGCCGAGCCGTCGTAGCGCACCGCGATCGGCAGGAAGTGGAACATGAGGTTCGGGTAGGCGACGTCCTCGTTGCTCCGCGCGAAGCCCCCTGCCTCGAAGTGGTTCGTCGCTCCCGGGCCGCTCCGCAGCACGAGCCACTGGAGACCGACGAGCGGCCGCCATCGCCACTTCATGTACGGCGCCACCGAGACCGGTTGTTTGCACGCGTACTGGATGTAGACCTCCAGGTGATCCTGCAGGTGCTCGCCGACGCCGGGGAGATCCTGCACGACGTCGATCCCCAGCGCGCCGAGCTCTGCCGCGTTGCCCACGCCCGACAGCTGGAGCAATTGGGGTGAGTTGATCGCGCCGCCGCAGAGGACGATCTCGCCCGCCCGCACCCGCTTCACCGGCCTCCGCCGGTGCGTGTACTCCACTCCCACAGCTCGGTCGCCGTCGAACAGGACCTTCGTGACGAACGCCCGGGTCTCGACGTCCAGGTTCGGGCGGCTCATGACTGGGTGCAGGTACGCGCGGGCGGCGGACAGGCGCCGCCCGTTGCGGATGTTGCGGTCGAACGGCGCGAACCCCTCCTGGCGGAACCCGTTCACGTCGTCGGTGAGCTGGAAGCCCGCCTGCTGCACCGCCTCGAAGAACGCACCGAACAACGGGCTGCGGGCCGGCCCGCGCTCCAGCACGAGAGGCCCGGCGTGGCCGCGGAACTCGTCCTCGAGGTCGGCCGACATGCAGCGCTCCATCCGCTTGAAGTACGGGAGGCAGTGCGCGTAGTCCCACGTGTCCATGCCCGCGTCTGCGCCCCAGCGCTCGTAGTCCATGGGGTTGCCGCGCTGGAAGATCATGCCGTTGATGCTGCTGGAGCCGCCGAGGACCTTGCCGCGGGCGTGGTAGATCCGGCGTCCGTTCATGTGCGGCTCGGGCTCCGACTCGTACTTCCAGTCGTAGAACCGGCTCCCGATCGGGAACGGCAACGCCGCCGGCATGTGGATGAAGACGTCCCAGAGGTAGTCGGGCCGGCCCGCCTCCAGCACCAACACGCGGTTCGCGGGGTCGGCGGAGAGCCGGTTGGCCAGGGCGCTTCCCGCCGAGCCACCCCCGACGATCACGTAGTCGTAGAGCGCGGATGCCATGTCCGGTGATTCTGCCCGACCCGGAGGCATCTCTGCACGCGACCCGTTGCTCCTGTCGCAACCGCCACCTTGCGCGCGGGATGCCGTTCGCCCCACTATGGCCGCCTGACACCCGAGGGGGGCCGGTGGCCGACGCAACCGTTTCGTGTCGCAACGTCTGGAAGGTATACGGACCCAAGGCCGAGCGCATCGTGGGTTCTCCCGATGCGATGCTCTCCCGCAAGGAGCTCTTGGAGAAGACCGGATGCGTCGCCGCGGTGCGAGATGTCTCGTTCGACGTCGTGCCTGGTGAGGTCTTCGTGGTCATGGGGTTGTCGGGGTCCGGCAAGTCGACGCTGGTCCGCATGATCAACCGGATCCACGAGCCCACCGCCGGCCAGGTCCTGATCGACGGCGAGGACGTGCTGAAGGCGAGCGACGATCGCCTGCGCGAGCTTCGTCGGCAGAAGATCAGCATGGTCTTCCAACACTTCGGCCTCCTGCCGCACCGCCGGATCGTCGACAACGTCGCGTTCGGCCTGGAGATCCAGGGCAAGGAGAAAGCCGAGCGAACGGCCGCCGCCAACGCCGTCATCGACCGGGTCGGTCTCGGTGGATGGGGACAGTCGTTCCCCGAAGAGCTTTCCGGCGGCATGCAGCAGCGCGTGGGGTTGGCGCGGGCTCTGGCGAACGACCCGGAGATCCTCCTGTTCGACGAGCCGTTCAGCGCACTCGACCCGTTGATCCGCCGCGACATGCAGGACGAGGTGATCAAGCTCCAGCGTGATCTGAAGAAGACGATGATCTTCATCACCCACGACCTGGCCGAGGCGCTCAAGCTGGGCGACCGGATCGCGATCATGAAGGACGGGCACTTCGTCCAGGTGGGCACGCCCGAAGAGGTCGTCGCTCATCCCGCCGACGACTACGTAGCTGACTTCACGAAGGACGTCCCGCGCACGCACGTGCTGACGGCTCGAGCGATCATGCGTCCGGCCAACGGGAACAGCCCGACCGACGGACCGACCGTCGCACCGACCACGATCGTGCAGGACCTGATCCCGATGGTGGCCGACGCCGATCGTACGATCCGGGTCGTCGAAGGCGACGACGTCGTGGGGATCATCGATCGAGGATCCGTGATGGCTGCGCTCGTCGAGGAGCGATAAGTCCGTGGCGGTCGCTCCACCCCGTCCGCGCTCCGCCGTGCTCGGCGATGGATCCGCGCCGACGTTGGCCCTTCAGCCGCCGAACCCCTGGCCGAGACGCATCGCGTGGACCGTGGCGGCTATCGCCGTCGTGTGGATCGGGGTGGCCTGGCTGAACCCGGGCTTCCCGGAGCGAATGGTTGTCGACGTCACCGGCTGGTTCGACGCCTTCCGGGACTGGGCGATCCAGAACCGCACCACGAGCTGGCTGTTCGTCTACCTGATCACGCCGATCGAGGAGACGATCACGGCCGTCCACGACCAGACGCTCACGATCCTCGAACGGATGACGTGGCTCGGCCTGGTGGTCGGCGCCGCCTCGCTCGCGGGCATCGTCGCCGGCTGGCGCATGGCGCTGCTCGCGGCGGCAGGCGTCTTCAGCTTCGGCCTCCTGGGCGTGTGGGAAGAGAGCCTCGAGACGCTCGCGCTGATGCTGATCTCGGTGGTCACCGCGCTCGCGATCGGCATCCCGGTGGGCATCTGGGCCGGCCGACGTCCGAACGTCGACCGCGTGCTCCGGCCCATCCTCGATGCGATGCAGACCATCCCTGCCTACGCATACCTCCTGCCGTTCGTGCTGCTCTTCGGGATCGGTGAGCCCCCGGCGCTCTTCGCGACCCTCGCGTTCGCGCTGCCGCCCGCGATCCGGTTGACGGCTCTCGGGATTCGGACGGTGCCCGAGACGTCGCTCGAGGTCGCAGACTCGTTCGGTTCCACGGTCCGCCAGAAGCTGCGTCTGGTGCAAGTGCCCCTTGCGAAGCCGTCGATCATGCTCGGGGTGAACCAGACGATCATGATGGCGCTCGGCATCGTCGTCATCGCCGCGTTCGTCGGTGCGGGTGGTCTTGGGCAGACGGTCTTGGATGGCCTGCAGCAGCTGAACGTCGGCGCGGCGTTGAACGGTGGCATCGCGATCGTCTTGATGGCGATCGTGCTGGACAGGGTCACGACGGCATGGAGCATGCGGGAGCGCCGGAAGACGAAGCCGCTCCGGCTGTCGGGGCGGGTCATCTCTCGTCGCACGATGATCACGGCGGCGATCCTGGTCACGATCGCTGCCGTGCTGATCGGCCGCGAGGTCCTGCGACAGCAGGAGTTCCCGCCCGCGTGGGAGACGTCGGTCGCCACGCCGGCGAACGCGATCGTCGACTGGTCGCAGGAGAATCTGGGGGACATCACCAGCACGATCAGTGACTTCGTCCTGATCTACCTGCTGGACCCGATCCAGAACCTGTTCACCGGTGTCCCATGGTGGATGATCGCGGGCGCCTTCGGCTTGATCGCGTGGCGCGTCTCGGGGAAGCGTCTGGCGATCGGCCTGTTCCTGAGCGTCACGGCGATCGGCATGCTCGGCATGTGGGACTTCGCGATGGGCACGCTCAGCTCGGTCCTCGTCGCCGTGGCGATCACCGTCACCTTCGCGATCCCGTTGGGGATCCTGGCGGCTCAGAGCGATCGGTTCGAGAAGCTCTCGAAGCCGATCCTGGACGCGATGCAGACGATGCCGGCGTTCGTCTATCTGGTGCCCGTGCTCTTCCTGATGGAGCCCGGCCGCGTGCCGGGGATCATCGCCTCGTTCGTGTACGCGCTCCCGGTCGGGATCCGCCTGACGAACCTGGGGATCCGCGAGGTGCCGAAGGAGATCGTCGAGGCGGGCAGGGCGTTCGGGGCCACGCCCTGGCAGCTGCTGCGGAAGGTGCAGCTACCCCTCGCCCGCCCGTCCATCCTGCTAGGTGTGAACCAGACGATCATGATGGTGCTCTCCGTCGTGATCATCGCGGGGTTGATCGGTGCGGCCGGCTTGGGCCAGGAGGTCGTGTTCGCGCTCGGGAAGCAGCAGATCGGACGGGGAGTCGTGGCCGGCGCCAGCATCCTGCTCCTCGCCGTCGTCCTCGACCGTATAACTCAAGCGATGGGGTCGGCGCCGCGGACGCTGCGCGGGCCCGTCGGAGGTGGCCTCGGGTGGTGGACGCGCGTCCGCGCGCTCGTGGAACCGGACGAGATGGTTGAAGGGGAGGAGGACGCATGAGGAAACGCTCGTGGACCTTGGTGGCGTTGGTCGGGGTGTTCGCCCTCGCGATGGCCGCCTGCAGCGATGTGGATAAGCCCACCGCCGGCGGTGACGGTGGTGGCGAGACGGGGGCCACCGGGGGCGCCGAGCCGACCGCGGCGCAGTGCGGGAGCGACACGATCGTGATCGCGGTCAACCCGTGGGTGGGTGCGGCGGCGAACGCGAATGTCGCGAAGAACATCATGGAGAGCGAGATGGGCTGCACCGTCGAGCTCCAGGAGGTCAACGAGTCGGCGCAGTTCCCGGCGATGGCTGATGGCGACGTCGATGCCACCCTCGAGGTGTGGCCGTCGGGCCACGCGAAGGACCGCAAGGACTACATCGAGGGCGCCGGTTCGGTCGTCGATGCGGGTGAGCTGGGCATCATCGGTAACATCGGCTGGTTCACACCGTCCTACGTGGTCGAGCAGAACTCGCAGTACGCGACGTGGGAAGGGTTCAAGGACAACGCCGACGAGTTCGCGACGGCCGAGACCGGCGACAAGGGTCGGTTCCTGGGTGCCGACACGACGTACTCGATCTTCGACGAGGCGATCATCGCGAGCCTGGGTCTCGACCTGGAGGTCGTGTACAGCGGGTCCGAGGCGGCCTCGCTCGCGGCTCTCGACAAGGCGTACGGGAACCAGGATCCGATCCTGATGTACTGGTGGACCCCGCAGTGGGCCAACGCCAAGTACGACCTGGTCGAGGTCGAGCTCCCGGCGTACACCGACGAGTGCGGCAAGATCGCTGCCGAGGATCCGGATGCGGCGGCGGGCTACGACTGCGACTACGCGGAGGACGTGCTGTACAAGGCGTTCAGCGCGGAGCTGGAGACGAAGGACCCCGCGGCGTTCGCGTTCCTGTCCAACTTCAACTGGACCGCGGACGACCAGAACGGCGTCGCACTGGAGATCCAGGAAGGTACCGACCCCAGCGAGGCGGCGCAGACGTGGATAGACGCCAACCCCGACACCTGGCAAGGGTGGTTAGCGACCGCTTGAGGCACCGTTAGGAGCGCGGAGCGCGGGGCGGCCCGGAGGGCCGCCCCGCTCCGCTCCGCGCGGGAGGGGTCCGATGGCCGAGCACGTGCAGCTGTTCATCGACGGCGTGTTGGTGGACGCCGAGGGCGGCGCCGTGTTCGACGCGGTCAGCCCATCGACCGGCGAGGTGGTCGGCTCGGTGGCGGAGGGCACGCGCGCCGACGCGCAACGCGCGATCGAGGCAGCCAACCGGGCGTGGCCCGCCTGGTCCGCGCTGTCCGCGTTCGATCGCGCGGCGGCCATGGAACGTGTCGCCGAAGTGATCGACGAACGACGGGACGACCTCGCGCGCACGCTCACGCTCGACCAGGGCAAGCCGCTCCGCGCCGAGGCTCACGATGAGGTCGAGGAGCTCATCGCCTACTTCGACATGGCGGGGGCCGATGCGCGGCGGATGGAGGGCCTCATGCCGCCGTCGGTCGACGCGAACAAGCGCGTGCTCGTGTACCGCGTCCCGCGCGGTGTGGTTTCCATCATCAGCCCGTGGAACTGGCCGTACACGATGCCCGCCGAGATCCTGGCGCCGGCGATCGCGTACGGGAACACGGTCGTGTGGGCGCCGGCGCCGACCACGTCGATCTGTGCAGCGAAGCTCGCAGAGTGCATCGAGGCGGCCGAGATCCCGCCTGGTGTCGTCAACATGGTGACGGGCCCAGGGCCGGTGGTCGGCGACGAGATCGCCGGCAACCCCGGCACCCAGGCCATCGGGTTCATCGGATCGATCGCCACGGGGCTCACGGTCGCCGCACGTGGCGCTGGCAAGGAGCTGCTGCTGGAGATGGGCGGCAACGGACCGCTCGTGGTCATGGACGACGCCGATCTGGACGCGGCCGTCGCGGCGACGCTCACCGGATGCTTCCTGAACGCCGGCCAGAGCTGCACCGCGGGCGAGCGGATCCTGGTGCACGAGGTCGTGCGCGAGGAGTACCTCGCGCTGTTGACGGCCGCGATCGACAGGCAGATCCGGATCGGCGACCCGTTCGACGACGCGACCACGCTCGGCCCCGTGAACAACGAGCCGACCGCCGCGAAGACGGAACGCCACGTGCGGGACGCGGTCGATCACGGTGCCGAGGTGCTTGCCGGTGGGAGTCGCGCGCCAACGAACGGCAGCGAGCTGTTCTTCGAGGCGACCGTCCTGGACGGCGTCACGCCGGACATGGAGATCGCGCGCGAGGAGACGTTCGGCCCGGTGGCGCCGGTCTCGACGATCCGGTCCGTCGACGAGGCGATCCGCGCGGTCAACGATTCGCCGTACGGCCTCCTGACCGCGATCTTCACGCGCGACCTGGGCGCGGGGTTGCGGTTCGCCGAGGCCGTTCGCGCGGGCTGGGTCAACGTGAATGAGGGAACGAACTACTGGGAATCGCACCTGCCGTTCGGTGGACGCGCGGGCTCGCAGAGCGGCGTCGGACGGGTGGGCGGGCGGTTCTCGATGGATCGATTGACCGAGCTGAAGACCGTCGTCCTCAACCTGGGCTGACCGCGTGACGCGAGAGACGCTGCGTGCCCGCCTGTCCCATGGAGGAACCGCGTTCGGCACGATGGTGTTCGAGTTCAACACGCTCGGCATCCCGAGGATCGTGGCGAACGCCGGAGCGGACTTCGTGATGCTCGACCTGGAGCACACGGGGTGGGGCATCGAGGGGATCCGTCCGCTACTCAGCGCGGCGGCCGCCCACGACGTCGAGCCGCTGGTTCGCGTGCAGGGGTCGATACGGCAGCTGATCTCGCCGGCGCTCGACGTGGGTGCGAGCGGCGTCATGGTGCCGATGATCGGCGATGCCATCGAGGCCGAACGCGTCGTGCAGGCGGCGAGGTTCGCGCCGCACGGTAGCCGCGGCTTCGGCCTGCTCTACGGGGACCAACTCACGGCGGGGGTCGGTGAGGCGATGCGCGCCGCCGAGGACGAAACCCTCGTCATCCTGCAGATCGAGACGGAGGCGGGCCTCCATCACGTCGAGGAGATCGCGGTGACGCCCGGGGTCGACGTCTTGTGGGTTGGGCAGTTCGATCTGTCGATCGCGATGGGGATGCCCGGTGCGTTCGACGACGAGCGCATGACACAGGCGGAGGACCGGGTGCTCGCGGCCTGCGCCGATGCCGGCATCGCGGCGGGAGTTCTGGTCGGGACGGTCGACATCGCCCGCTCGATGCTCGGTCGCGGGTTCCGGATGGTCGCCCTCGGCTCCGACATCGACCTGTACGGGAGCGCGCTCCGGTCCGGGCTCGAGGCACTCCGAGCGGACGGCTGACCGGTGGTGAGTGTTGCTGAGGACGCAACACATCACTTGTCACCGCAACACCTGACGTCCACCATGGACACTCAGGCCTGAACGGGAAGGGAACGAGATGCGCGACCGGGCGCAGACGGTCATCGTCGGCGCGGGCATCGTGGGTGCCAGCGCCGCCTATCACCTGGCGGAGCTCGGGGCGACCGACGTCCTGGTGATCGACCAGGGCCCGCTGTTCGAGACGGGCGGATCCACGTCGCACGCTCCCGGTCTGGTCTTCCAGACGAACGGCTCCCGCACGATGTGCCGGATCGCGCAGGACACCGTTCGCCTCTACGACACGCTCGAGCTGGACGGCGAGCCCGGCTGGTACGGGGTCGGCGGCATCGAGATCGCGACCACGCCGGAGCGCATGGCGGAGCTGAAGCGCCGGCAGGGCTTCGCTCGGTCCTACGGCCTCGAGGACACGGAGCTGCTCACGCCGGCCCAGGCGGCAGAGCGGATCCCGCCGCTCGACCCGAGTGCGATCCTCGGGGCGTACTTCGTTCCGAGCGACGGAATCGCGAAGGCGGTGCGGATCGTCACAGCCCTCGCGCGTAAGGCGTCGGGCCGTGGCGTCGCGTTCGAGGGCGGCGTGACCGTCACCGGGTTCGATATCCGCGACGGGCGTGTGGACGGCGTGGCGACCGATCATGGGCGTGTCGAGTGCGAGCGCGTCCTGATCTGTGCCGGGATCTGGGGCCCGACCGTCGGCGCGCTAGCCGGCGTGCCGGTCCCGCTCGTCGCGGTGCAGCACCAGCTGGTGTGGACCGACCCGATCCCCGAGCTGGCGGGCGAGACGCGCGAGGTCGTGCACCCGATCCTGCGTCACCAGGACCACGCGATGTACTTCCGGCACCGTGAAGACCACTACGGCGTCGGCAGCTATCGACACGAACCGATCGTCACGCCGCAACGTGACATCCGCCGCCCCGGCGACGGGCCGATGCCGGCGTTGATGCCGTTCACGCCGTCGGACTTCGTCACCGCCGAACGCGAGACCGAGCGGTTGCTTCCCGCGCTTGCCGGACACATGCATCCCGCCGATCCCGCGCGGTCGATCAACGGGATGTTCTCGTTCACGCCGGACGCCGGTTCGATCGTGGGTGAGTCGGCGAACGTCCGCGGCGTCTGGCTCTGCGAGGCGGTATGGGTCACGCACGGCGGCGGCATGGGACAGCAGGTCGCCGAGTGGATGGTGAACGGCGAGCCCGGCTACGACCTGGCCGAGGCCGACGCGAACCGCTTCTATCCGTTCCAGACCACGCCGCCCTACGTGCAGGCGCGCGGCGCGCAGCAGTATCGCGAGGTCTACGACATCCTGCATCCGCTCCAGCAGATGGCCGCGCCCCGCAAGCTGCGGCTGACACCCTTCTACGAGCGACACATGGCGCTCGGCGCGGAGTGCTTCACCGGCGCCGGGTGGGAGCGTCCCCACTGGTTCGAGGCGAACCGCGCACTGCTCACCGGAGCCGACTGGGAGCAGCGAGAGGGATGGGCTGCCATGAACTGGTCGCCTGCCGTCGGCGCGGAACACCTGGCGACCCGTGAACGCGTGGCGCTGTTCGACATCACTCCGTTCGCGAAGTTCGACGTGACGGGGACAGATGCGCTCGCGTACCTCGAGCGCATCTGCGCGAACCGGATCGACCGCCCGGTCGGTTCTGTCGTCTACACGGGGATGCTGACGCCGTCGGGCGGGATCCGCTGTGACCTGACCGTGACGCGTAAGGACGAGGAGCTGTTCCGCGTGGTGACGGGCGGTGGCTCGGGACAGCACGACCTTGCGTGGATGCGCGCGCAGATCCGCGACGACGAGCGCGTGACGATCACCGAGCGGACCGGCTCGCTGTTCGCGCTGGGGCTGTGGGGACCCAGAGCCCGCGACGTGCTAGGGGCCGTTGCCGATGCCGACGTGTCGAACGACGCCTTCCCGTACCTGACCGCGCGCTACCTCAACGTCGGCGAGGTCGGACCGGTTTGGGCGCAACGCATCTCGTACGCCGGCGAGCTCGGCTGGGAGCTGTACGGGCAGTTCGCGATGGGGGATCGCGCGTGGGACCGGTTGTGGGAGGCCGGTCGTGAGCACGGTATCGTCGCGGCCGGCTCGGGGGCCTTTGACTCGCTCCGTTTGGAGAAGAGCTACCGGCTCTGGGGGCAAGACATCAACCCCGAGCACGACCCGTTCGAGGCCGGACTGGGGTTCGCGGTTCGCATGGATAAGAGGGAGTTCCAGGGACGCGCTGCGCTGGAAGCGATCCTGGACCGCGGTCACACGCACAAGCTCGCGTGCATGACGTTCGACGACCCTGCCGTCGTCGTGATGGGCAAGGAGCCGATCTGGTCCGGCGACCGGGTCGTGAGCTACGCGACGTCGGCGAGCTACGGCTACTCGGTCGGACGCGGGATCGTCTACGGGTACCTCCCGGTGGAGCTCGCGGCAGAGGGGACGCCGGTGGAGGTCGAGTACTTCGGCGAGCGACACGCGGCCACCGTGGCCGCCGACCCACTGTGGGACCCCAAGGGCGAACGCCAGAAGCTATGAGGAGACCATGAGCGACGAGGAACTGGATCTGTCGGCGCTGCCCGACGACGAACTGACGAAGCAGATGCACGACGACCTCTACGACGGCCTGGCCCCGGAGATCGTCGAGGGCACGAACATCTTGCTCGGCCGCGGGTGGTCCGCCGACCGCGTCCTCAACGAGGCGCTCGTCGAGGGCATGCGGATCGTCGGGATCGACTTCCGCGACGGGATCTTGTTCGTCCCGGAGGTGCTGCTCGCAGCGAACGCGATGAAGGCCGGGATGGAGATCCTGCGGCCGTTGCTGGCCGAGACCGGCGCCGAGCGGATGGGCAAGGTCGTGATCGGCACCGTCAAGGGCGACATCCACGACATCGGGAAGAACCTGGTCGCGATGATGCTGGAAGGCGCCGGCTTCGATGTCGTCGACCTGGGCATCAACAATCCGGTCGAGAAGTATCTGGCGGCGCTCGAGGAGCACAAGCCCGACATCCTGGGCATGTCGGCCCTGCTCACCACGACCATGCCGTACATGAAGGTCGTGATCGACACGATGGTCGAACAGGGCATCCGCGACGACTACATCGTGCTGGTCGGCGGCGCGCCGCTGAACGAGGAGTTCGGCAAGGCGGTGGGTGCGGACGCCTACTGCCGCGACGCCGCCGTCGCGTCCGAGACCGCTCAAGCGCTGGTGATGGCCCGCCGTGCAGCAGCGACTGCTTGACGACGAGGTCACGTTCGACGCCGCGGCGCCGGACGGTGGGGCCGGCCGAGTGCTCGTTGTGGCCTGCGGTGCGATCGCGCGTGAGGTGCTCGCCGTGATCCGGCTGAACGGCTGGACGCACGTCACGCTGCAATGCCTGCCCGGCAAGCTGCACAACACCCCGCGCGAGATCGCCGGGAAGGTCGACGCGAAGCTCACGGCGGCGGAGGCGTCGGGTGACTACGACGCGATGTTCGTCGCGTACGGGGACTGCGGGACAGCCGGGGCACTCGACGAGGTCTGTGTCGCGCACGGCATCGAGCGGTTGCCGGGGGACCACTGCTACGGGTTCTTCGCCGGCGTCGAGGCGTTCGCCGCGATGCACGAGGACAACCCGTTCACGTTCTACCTGACCGACTTCCTATGCCGGCACTTCGACCGGCTGGTCGTGCAGGGGTTGAAGATCGATACGCACCCGGAGTTGCTGCCGATGTACTTCGGGAACTACCGGCGGCTGGTGTACCTGTCGCAGACGGAGGACCCGGAGTTAGTGGATCAGGGACGGGCCGCGGCCTCGTTCCTCGGTCTCGAGTTCGAGCATCGCCCGAGCGGGTACGGCGACCTCCGGCCGGCGCTGGAGCGGTTCGCGCTGGAGGCGTCGCGTGGCCGCTGAGCTGACGGTGATCTGGTGGCGCGACATCCCGGCGCAGGTGGTGGCTCGGGAGGGTCGGACATCGGCCCGCGTCCAGCTGACGGGCCGGTTCCAGGAGGCGATCGACATGGCCGCGACACGCGTCGGCCTGATCGGTACCGACGACTACCTTGCCGAATGGCACCGTGAGACGCGTCCCTGCGGTGACGATCTGGACGCCGAGGCGGCGGCGGAGGCGGAGCGACTGGAGCACGCGTACACCGACGCGACGTTAGACACGCTGGTCCGCGCCGGCGGGCTCACACAGGCAGAGGGCAGCCCATGACCGACACCGTCGTCACCTCGGCCACGCGCGAGGTCGTGATCGGCAGCGGCCGTCCGTTCGTCATCATCGGCGAGCGGATCAACCCGACGGGCCGCAAGAAGCTCGCCGAGGAGATGAAAGCCGGCGACTACTCGACCGTGATCGTCGACGCCATGGCGCAGGTCGAGGCGGGCGCGCAGATGTTGGACGTGAACGCCGGCATCCCGCTCGCGGACGAGCCGGCGATCCTGGCCGAGACGGTGCAGCTGGTGCAATCGCTCACCGACGTGCCGCTGTCGATCGACTCGTCGATCGTGGCCGCGCTGGAGTCCGGTCTTGCCGTGTATCAGGGGAAGCCGCTCGTGAACTCCGTGACCGGCGAGGATGAGCGCCTCGAGCAGGTGTTGTCGCTCGTGGCGAAGTACGGCGCGGCGGTCGTCGCCATCACGAACGACGAGACGGGGATCTCGGAGGACCCCAACGTCCGGTTCGCGGTGGCCGAGAGGATCGTTCACCGGGCGGCCGATCACGGCATCCCCAAGGAGGACATCGTCGTCGATCCATTGGTGATGCCAATCGGCGCGATGGGGACGGCCGGGAGGCAGGTGTTCGCGCTCGTTCGGCGACTGCACGAGGAGCTCGGCGTGAACACGACGTGCGGCGCGTCCAACGTCAGCTTCGGTCTCCCGCACCGCAACACGCTGAACGGCACGTTCCTCGCGATGGCGATCGCGTCCGGGATGACGTCGGCGATCACGAGCCCGCTCCACATCGAGGTGCGCGCCGCCGTCATGGCGGCCGACGTGATGATGGGCAACGACCCGGACTGCCAGGAGTGGATCGCGCGGTTCCGCGAGCAGCCGGCCGGGGCGGGCGGCGGCCGGCGCGGGGGCAGAGCGGGCAGGCGCGGCGTCGACGCCGCCGAGGCTCCACCCACCTCGTGAGCGCCGAGCCGGAAGCGCTCGTCGTCTTCACCCCATCCGGCAAGCGCGGGCGGTTCGCGCATGGGACGAACCTGCTCACGGCGGCGCGCTCGCTCGGCGTGGACCTGGATTCCGTGTGCGGCGGGCGCGGGATCTGCGGGCGATGCCAGGTGGTCGTGAGCGAGGGCGAGTTCGCGAAGCACGGGATCAGCTCGGGCGCTCACCATCTGACGGCGTTCTCGTTGCCCGAGCAGACGTACCGCGACCGGTCGGGACTCGCCCCGGAACGACGGCTCGGCTGTCACGCGCAGGTGGTCGGCGACCTGGTGGTGGACGTGCCGCCGGAGAGCCAGCTGCACCGCCAGGTCGTCCGGAAGGAGGCCGACGCGCATGCGATCGAGGTCGACCCGGTCGTCCGCCTGCACTACGTCGAGGTCCGCGAGCCCGACATGAGCGATCCGTCGGGCGACCTGGAGCGGCTGCTCGAGGCGCTGGACCGCGACTGGTCGCTCACCGGTCTCGCATGCGACGACCACGTGCTGACCGTGCTGCAACGCACACTTCGAGAGGGGAACTGGACCGCGACGGTTGCCGTGCACGACAGCGCGACCATCGTCGCCGTCTGGCCGGGGTTCCGCGACCGCGCGCTGGGCGTGGCGTTCGACATCGGCTCGACCACGGTCGCGGGACAGCTCTGCGACCTGGCGAGCGGCGATGTGCTGGCGGTGAGCGGCGCCATGAACCCGCAGATCCGGTTCGGCGAGGACCTGATGAGCCGAGTCTCGTACGTGATGATGAACCCCGGCGCGGAGACGCAGCTGACCGACGTGGTCCGCTCGTGCGTCGACGAGCTGATCGCCGATCTCTGCGTGCAGGTCGACGCCGAGCCGACCGACGTCCTGGCGCTCACCGTGGTCGGCAACCCGATCATGCATCACCTGTTCCTGGGGATCGACCCGACAGAGCTCGGGGGTGCGCCGTTCGCGCTGGCCACGGACGGCGCCGTCCACCGCCGGGCCACCGACGTGTATCTGCACGTCCACCCCGGGGCGCGTGTCTACCTGCTCCCGTGCATCGCCGGCCACGTCGGCGCGGACACGGCCGGCGTGATCCTGTCCGAAGCGCCGTACCAACAGGAGACCGTGAACCTGATCGTCGACGTCGGGACGAACGCCGAGATCGTTCTGGGCAACCGCGAACGGATGCTCGCGGCGTCCAGCCCCACGGGACCTGCGTTCGAGGGCGCCCAGATCAGCTGCGGTCAGCGCGCGGCCCCGGGCGCGATCGAACGCGTCCGCATCGACGAGCAGACGCTCGAGCCGCGCTTCACGGTGATCGGCGACGACCGCTGGTCCGACGAGCTCGGGTTCGACGCCTCCACGGTCACGGGGGTCTGTGGCTCGGGCATCATCGAGGTGATCGCCGAGATGTTCCTGGCCGGCATCCTGACCACCGACGGCGTGATCGACGGGGCGCTGGCCGTGCGCACGCCACGGGTCGTCCCCGACGGTCGCACGTTCTCCTACGTGCTGCACGACGGGGCGCCGCGCCTGGTGATCACGCAGAACGACGTCCGGCAGATCCAGCTCGCGAAGGCGGCGCTCTACGCCGGGTGCCGGCTGCTGATGGACCACCTGGGGATCGCCACCGTCGACCGCATCCGGCTGGCCGGCGCGTTCGGCGCGCACATCGACCCGATCCACGCCTTGGTCCTGGGGCTCGTGCCGGATTGCGATCCCGACCACGTGACCTCGGCCGGCAACGCGGCCGGGACCGGTGCGCGGATCGCGCTGTTGAACCGCGCCGCCCGCGCGGAGATCGAGGACGTCGTCCGCCGCGTGGAGAAGATCGAGACGGCGATCGAGCCGCGGTTCCAGGAGCATTTCGTCGGCGCGATGGGCATCCCGCACACGACCGAAGGCTCACCGCGGCTATCGAAGGTCGTTCCACTCCCCGCGCCCCGGAGCTCGGGCGGCGCGACCGGCAACGAGCGCCGCCGCCGTCGCCGGGAACCCACGCCCGCGACCCACACGAACGAGAGGAGCACCTGATGAGCGATCGCGAAGTGACGGACGCGCCCCGAAGACGGACCGGCGGCCGCGCCGGTCGGCAGGCTGCGCGCGCGGCCTCCGCACCCGACCGCGTCCCGTACATCACCCGCACGCTCCCTCCGTTCGAGGTGCTGACGGAAGAGGGCCTCGAGACGATCGAGCGGAACGCCGACACGATCCTGGAGCGGGTCGGGATCGTCTTCCGCGATGCTCCCGACGCCCACGAGCTGTTCAAGGCGGCCGGCGCAGACGTTGACGGCGACCAGGTGCGATTCCCGCGCGGGATGTGCCGAGAGCTCATCCAGGCGACGGCGCCCGAGCGATTCACGCAGTACGCGCGCAATCCCGCGAACAACGTGGAGATCGGCGGTATGCACACCGTGCTCGCCCCCGCATACGGCTCGCCGTTCGTCCGCGATCTCGACCTGGGCCGGCGCTACGGCACGATCGACGACTTCCAGAACTTCGTGAAGCTCGCGTACGTGGCCCCGTACCTGCACCATTCAGGCGGCACCGTGTGCGAGCCCGTCGATCTGCCCGTGAACAAACGGCACTACGACATGGTCTACGCGCACATGCGCTACTCGGACAAGCCGTTCATGGGCTCGGTCACGCACCCGCAACGCGCGCAGGACACGGTGGACATGGCGCGGATCCTGTTCGGCGCCGACTACCTCGAGGACCACGCGGTCGTGATGAGCCTGATCAACGCGAACTCGCCACTGGTGTGGGACTCGACCATGCTCGGCGCCGCGCGCGCGTACGCCGAGGCGAATCAGGCCGTGATCATGACGCCGTTCATCCTGGCCGGTGCCATGAGCCCGGCCACCGTCGCGGGCGCAGCTGCGCAGACGCTCGCGGAGTCGATGGCGGGCATGACGTACGTGCAGCTGGTGCGGCCCGGGGCGCCGGTCGTGTTCGGATCGTTCGCGTCCTCGATGTCGATGCAGTCAGGCGCACCGACGTTCGGCACGCCGGAGCCCGCGCTCGTCCTCTACACGCTGGCCGCGTGCGCACGGCGTCTCCGCGTGCCGTTCCGCAGCGGCGGGTCGCTCTGCGGGTCGAAGATCCCCGACGCCCAGGCCGCCTACGAGTCCGCGAACACGTTGCAGCCCACCATGCTCGGCGGTGTGAACTTCGTCCTGCACGCGGCGGGATGGCTCGAAGGCGGCCTGACCATGGGTTACGAGAAGTTCGTGCTGGACCTGGATCAGTGCGGGATGATGCATGCGTTCGCGAAGGGGGTGGATCTGTCGGACAACGGCCAGGCGCTCGAGCCGATCATCGAGAACGGGCCCGGACAGCACTTCCTGGGGACGGCGCACACCCTGGCGAACTTCGAGACCGCTTTCTATCGGTCGTCGATCGCCGATAACAACAGCTACGAGCAGTGGGAAGACGAGGGGTCGCTCGACGCGGCTCACCGGGCGAACGCCCTCTGGAAGAAGATGCTCGATGAGTACGAGCCGCCTCCGATCGACGAGGCGATCGATGAAGAGTTGCGGGGCTGGATCCAGCAGAAGAAGGCTTCGTTCCCCGACTCGAACGTGTGAGGAGCGTGGAAGCGTTGGTGAAGCGGCGAGAAGCGGAGGCGATCACGGCCGAGGTGGCCGAAGCGCTGCGCATGCTCGTCTCCAACCCGAAGCTCGAGCTCATCCCGCTGTCGAACGCCCTCGACCGAGCGGGGGCGCTCCCACCGGGGGCGACCGTCACCGTCACGGCGTCGCCCAGCCACGGCATCGAGGCGACGTTCGACCTGGCTGAGGATGTCGCCGCGCTCGGCCACGAGGCGATCCCGCACCTGTCCGCCCACATGATCCGCGGGCGGGACCATCTGCGCGAACTGATGCAACGCGCCAACGACACGGGGATCCGGAGCGCCTTCGTCGTGGGGGGCGACGCGAAGGACCGTGGCGAGTTCCACGACGGACTCTCGCTCCTGCGGGCCATGGACGAGCTCGGCCACCCGTTCCTGCAGATCGGCGTGCCCGCTTATCCGGAGGGTCATCCCGACATCCCCGACGACGTGCTGCTCGCGACGCTCGTCGAGAAGCAGCGGTACGCCTCCTACATGACGACGCAGATGTGCTTCAACCCCGACGCCATCACGGGCTGGATAGCGCGGCTGCGCCCCCAGGGCGTCTCGCTGCCCATCCACTTGGGCGTGCCGGGCGTCGCAGAGATCACGAAGCTGATGCGCGTCGCCGCCCGGATCGGCGTGGCCGCTTCCGCCCGCTACCTGAAGAAGAACCGCAAGATCGTCGGTCACCTGCTTTCGCCCGGGAGCTTCGGTCCCGATGCGTTGCTCGAAGGGCTGAGCGCGACGGTCGCCGACCCGATCGCGGCGATCCAGCGCCTGCACGTGTTCACGTTCAACGAGGTGGGTGCGACGGTTGCCTGGCAGCGGCGCATGCTCGCCGAGCTCGGCGAGGTGGCGTGAGCAACTAGTCCGCTATGGACTCAGCACTTCCGGGGGAAGCTTGTGACTCGCATCGAGGACCTCGATGCCGACGAGGACACCCGTCGCGTCGAAGTCCAGGTGGATCTGTCCATCAACCTTCGAGGGATCGCACGCGTACGTCGAAGCGACGCTTCCTCGTCCGATGCTGGCCGCCAAGTAGATGTAGGCCGCGTCTGTACTGCGATCATGAGTCACTCTCATCCGGACCACCCTCCATGGGAGTCTCTGATGTTACTGGCTGTTCGCGCCCACGGTTTGTGGCGACGATCTCGAGAACCGGCACCATCGCGACAACGCTTCCTCGCACGCGCAGTCCGCGCTCGGTGGCAGGTCGATCCGAGAGGCTGCGGCTAGACTCCCGTCGATGAGCGCCACGATCCTCGTACCCGCGCTACCGATGCGATGAAGACAACATCAGACGCGGTCATCATAGGAGCTGGCGTGATCGGGGCCGCGATCGCTTTCGAGCTCTGCAAGCGCGGCTACCAGACCCTCAACATCGACAAGCTCCCCGCTGCGGGCTACGGCCCGACCAGCAGCTCGTGCTCGATCGTTCGTGCCCACTACTCCTCCTGGGACGGCGTCGCTATGGCCCACGAAGGCTTCTCCTACTGGCGTGACTGGCCGAACTACCTCGAGATCGATGCGAACGAGCGCGAGATCGCGAAGTACATGCAGTGCGGCACGGTGCTCCTCAAGAGCAAGACCGGCCACCACGAAAAGGTCCTCGAGCACTTCCGGAACCTGGGCGTTGACCATGAGGAGTGGGACACGGACACGCTGAAGAGCCGGATCCCCTACTACGACGTCCACGAGTTCTGGCCGCCCAGCCGACCCGAAGGGGGGGACTTCTGGCGCAGGCCGGATGAGGAGCTCGCAGGGGCGATCTACACGAGCGGTTCCGGCTACGTGAACGACCCTCAGCTCGCCACGCAGGATCTGCAGTTGGCGGCCGAGGCGAAGGGTGGTCTGTTCCAGTTCGACGCGCGGATCGTCGAGATCCGAAGAAGCGGGGGCCGCGTGCAAGGGGTGACGCTCGACTCGGGCGAGGAGATCGACGCACCAGTCGTGGTGAACGTGGCCGGGCCCCACTCCTTCGTGATCAATCGGATGGCCGGCGTCGAGGAGTCGATGAACATCAAGACCCGCGCGCTCCGCCACGAGGTGCACATCGTCCCGGCGCCGCCGGACGTCGACTACGAACACGAGGGGTTTCATACATCGGACGGCGATCAAGGGATCTACTTCCGACCCGAGAGCGGGAACAACATCTTGATCGGAAGTGAGGATCCACCCTGCGATCCGCAGGTGTGGCTGGAGGAGCCAGACCACTTCGATCGACAGGTGACGAAGGCGCAATACGAGGCTCAGGTGTATCGGGTTGCTCGCCGCATCCCCGGGTTGCAGGTGCCGTCAGAGCCGCGAGGGCTGGCCGACCTCTACGACGTGTCCGACGATTGGATCCCGTTGTACGACAGGTCGGACCTGGGCGGGTTCTACATGGCGGTGGGAACCAGCGGGAACCAATTCAAGAACGCTCCCGTGGTCGGGCACCTCATGGCGGAGCTGATCGATGCCTGTGAGAACGGGCAGGACCACGACGCGAGTCCGGTTCAGGTGAAGGTGCCGTATTCCGGTGTCGTGCTCGATGCCGGCTTCTACTCGCGGAATCGCGAGATCAACCCGAACTCGAGCTTCTCGGTCAACGGCTAACACCGCCATCCAAGTGCCGCCCCGCCATGCCGAGGATCGGCACGTGCGAGTGCGCCACAGACCCTCTCCTGGCTGCGGACAGTGTTGGTGTTCTGGCGCGTTCTCGCTACGTCCGTCGTCCACTTCGTCGCCTTGACAGCCGTCGGGCGCAGGCATACGGTCCTGCGACGTTGCACTGAGCGGAGGGCGTTGCGACATGCGAGACGATGGAGCGTCGAACCTCCAGTCCGTCGCGAGGGCGATCCGTGCGTTGGAGCTGATCGCCGAGGCGGGAGCGCTGGGCGTGTCCGAGCTCGGGCGGCTCCTCGACGTCCACAAGGCCACCGCCTCCCGTCTGATCGCCACACTCGCCGAGGGAGGCTTGGTCGAGCGCGACCCGGTGTCGGAGAAGTACCGCCTCGGGTTCGGCCTGATCCGGCTGGCCGGAGCGGCCATGGCCGGTCTGGACCTGGTCCGGACCGCCCACCCCATCCTGGAGGACCTCGCCGAGCGGACACGCGAGACGGTGAACCTCGGCGTGCTCTCCGGCGACGCGGTCGTCTACGTGGACCAGATCTCGGGCACCCGCGCGATCGTGAGCGTGAGCTGGGTCGGGCGTAGCACGCCGCTGCACTGCTCCTCGAACGGCAAGGTGTTGCTGGCGAACATGCCGGAGCCGGAGCGAGACAGCCTGTTGGCGCGGCCGCTCGAGCGGCTCACGCCCCACACGATCGTCGACCCGGCAGCGCTCGTCGGTCAGCTCGGGGAGATCCGGATCCGCGGCTACGCGCAGACGTTGGAGGAGTTGGAGGAGGGACTGCACGCGGTCGCGGCGCCCGTCCGTGGATCCGACGGCGAGGTGGTGGCGGCTCTCTCGGTGTCGGGCCCGGCGTTCCGGATGCGCGCGGTGGATCTGCCGCGGATCGCGCGACTCACGGTCGACGCCGCGAACGCGGTATCACGTCGCATGGGCTTCGTGGAGCGAGGGCGGAACGTCGCAGGCTGACCTTTTCGGAGGCGGAAGGAGGGATCGAGACATGGAGTGGGACGCTCATCGCCGCGTCGTGCCGACGCTCCTGGATGCGATCGGTCGCACGCCCCTCCTTCGGCTCAACCGCGTCGCGCCCGATGGTCTCGAGATCCTGGTGAAGGTCGAGTGGTACGGCCCGACCGGCTCGGTGAAGGACCGGATCTACGCACACATGCTGACGTGCGCCGAGGAACGCGGCGATCTGAATCCCGGCATGACGATCATCGAATGCACCACGGGCAACGCCGGGATCGCCTGCAGCGCGGTGGCTGCCGTGAAGGGCTACGACTGCGTGATCGTGATGCCCGAAGGCATGAGCCTCGAGCGCAAACGCATGATCGGCGCATACGGTGCCGAGCTCGTGCTCACGCCCGGCGCCGGTACCGACATCGACCTGGCGCTCGCGAAGATGCGCGAGATCGTCGCGTCCGACCCCGAGCGGTACTTCTTCCCCGGTGAGTTCGAGAACCCCGACAACCCCGACGCGCAGACCGCCAGCGGCGAGGAGATCTGGGAGCAGACGGGAGGGCAGGTCGACGCGGTCGTCGCGGCGCAGGGCACCGGCGGATGGATCACCGGCGTGGCGCGCGTCCTCAAGGCGCACGATCCCACCGTGCGCGCATACGCCGTCGAGCCGTCTGAGTGCCCGTTGATCTCCGCCGAACGGTGGGGCACGCATGGCGTTCCCGGGATCGGCGACGGCATCATCCCGCCGAACCTGGATCTGCGGCTCATGGACGGCATCGTGACCGCGTCCACCGACGAGGCGCTCGAGATGGCGCGTCGCCTTGCCCGCGAGGAAGCCATCTTGTGCGGCCCGTCGTCCGGCATCAACGTTGCCTCGGCGCTGAAGGTGGCGGCCAAGCATCCCGAGTTCCACCGGATCGTGACGGTGATCGCCGACACCGGGCAGCGCTACCTTTCCGGTGAGCTCTTCGGCGAGCGGCCGAACGTGGAGGAGCCCGAACGCGAGCACGAGATCGACGCCGAGACGCTCGCACGCGTCGCGGTGCACCGCGACCGATTGGAGTTCCTGGGATGAATCACCGATGACATCGTCGTATCCGTTGTCCGACGAAAATCGCGCGATCGCGGAGCGCGCTCGCCGGTTCGTCGACGAGGAGCTGATCCCCTGGGAGGTCCACGCGGAGGAGCACGAAGGCCTGCTCCCCAAGGACACCAGGGAGCGGCACCACCGCCTGGCGATCGAGCTCGGTTTCTCCGGGATGAACATGCCGAAGGACATCGGCGGCGGCGGGATGACGATGCTGCAGCAGACGCTCGTCTCCGAGCAGCTCGGCCGCGTGACCAATGCGCTGGGCTGGTGCGTGCACACTCCGCCCGCGTGGGCGCCCGCGGTGGTGACGCCCGAGCAGCTTGAGCGGTGGATCGCCCCCTCGGTGCGTGGGGAGCGACACGAGTGTTACGCGATCACCGAGGAGGGCGCCGGCTCCGACGTGGACGCCATCTCATCCACGGTCCGCCGCGACGGCGACGACTACGTCTTGAACGGCGTCAAGATGCACGTGACGTCGTTCAACACCGCGAACTACATCTTCTTTCAGGGGAAGATCTCGGGCGGCGACCACGCCGGTGAGCACGCGATGCTTTTCGTGGACCACGACACGCCGGGCATCAGCGTGGTGCGCGTGCCCCGCTATTCGCACACGTACGCCGACCAGCATCCGATCGTGGCGTTCGAAGATGTGCGCGTCCCCGTCTCGAACCTCGTCGGCAGGGAGGGGGACGGCCTCGCGTTCACGTACGAGTGGTTCCGATACGAGCGCTTGATGATCGCCGCGCGCTGTTGCGGTGCGGCCGAGCGGCTCGTCGAAGAGGCGACGGTGTTCGCCAAGGAGCGCGTGCAGTTCGGCAGGCCGATCATCGAGAACCAGGCGATCGCGCACATGCTCGCCGACTCGCTGACGGAGCTCTGGGCGGCGCGTCTCATGACGTATCGCCTGGCCGAGAACATCGACGCCGGGCTCGATGTGAAGCTTCAGCACACGCAGTGCTCCATGGCCAAGCTCTACGCCAGCGAGATGGCCGGGCGCGTCGCCGACCGCGCCGTGCAGGTCTTCGGAGGCCGCGGCTACATGCGCGAGAACGTCGCCGAGCGGTTCTGGCGAGAGGTCCGCGTCGATCGGATCTGGGAGGGAACGTCCGAGATCCAGCGGAACATCGTGGCCGATCAGCTCGCCAAGCGCGGCGTCCTGGGTCTGCTCGGCTGAGGACCGCGTCGCCCGGCGGCATCCATCCGGAAGCGGTACCATGATGCCTCAACCACGGAGATGACCGCCCGACCGCCCCCCATGCGAGACGGCGCTCGTCCGGATCGTGCGACCGGGGTCCTGAGGGAAGCGGCCGTGACCGCGGCGTGTGTGTCACGTCGGGCACGGATATGCCGCCGGACCAGGACAGATGGACGCAGGATCGGAACCGGCCGGTCATCGGCCGTTCACATATGGATGAGACCGTGGACGAGGGGAACGACGAAGGAGCGAGACATGGATCCGCTCGGCATCTGCTTCGTGGGCACCTATCCGCCGACCCACTGCGGCCTGGCCACGTTCGGGGCGTCGCTGCGCAACGCGATGGAGCCCTCGAGCAGCGGCGTGATCCGGGTGCTCGAGGAGCCCGAGCCCCCGAACCAGCCCGAGGTGATCGCCGAGTGGTACTGGGGCGACCGCGTCGCGCGCAACGCCGCCCTGGCGGAGATGAATGCCTACGACGTCGCGATCCTTCAGCACGAGTACGGCATCTACGGCGGAGAGGACGGCGAGGACGTCGTCGGCTTCGTACGCGCGTCACCGATCCCCGTCATCGTCGTGCTGCACACCGTGCTCTCCGACCCTTCACCGCATCAGAGGTTGGTGCTTGAGGAGCTCATGGAAGCCGCGGACGTCCTGGTCACCATGACCGACGCCGCACGGCGCCGGCTGATCGCCGTCCACGACGTCTCGCCCGACCACGTCGCGGTCATCTCTCACGGAGCCCCACCCAACATCGAAGGCCCTCGCATCATCCATCGTGCCGAACCCGTCGTCCTGACCTGGGGACTGATCGGGCCCGGCAAGGGCCTCGAGTACGGCGTCGAGTCGATGGCATATCTGAGCGACCTCGATCCCGCCCCCGTTTACGTGATCGCCGGACAGACGCACCCCAAGGTGCTCCTCCGACAAGGGGAGCGGTACCGGGACGGTTTGCGCCGGCTGGCGACTGAGCAAGGGGTCACGGACCGCGTGGTCTTCGAGGACCGGTACCTCGATACGCCCTCCCTTCGCTCGTTGATACGGAGCGCAGAC
>JBBQVZ010000016.1:0-36800 GCA_038211015.1 Actinomycetota bacterium
TGCGCCGAGGGCTGCTGGGCGCCCGAGACGTCCGCCTTGACGACGAGTGCACCCGCCCCGTTGACGAACACCCTGGCGATCGCACCGCCGGATGCGGTCCGCAGCCGCATCAGGCTCACGGGGCCGCCCGCCGACGTGAAGTTCACCGCCTCGCTCAGGCACACCTGGAGGAACGTCGCGCCGAGATCCTTGCGGGCGAACGCGGCCAGGTTCGCGGGGGTGCCGCGGGCGCTCGGTGGGGCGTCCCCACCCGTGGTGTTGTCGATCGACAGGTTGGCCGCCGTGGTCCATGCCGCGAAGTTCCCGCTCGCGAACGTGTCGGCGAAGATCACGCCGCCGCCGGACATCGTCGAGATCGGATCGGAGGCCACGCTGAGCGCGCTCGTGTTGAGCGACGTGTCCCGTGCATCGACCCGGTAGGTGTGGGTGCTCCCGGGGGCGAGGCCGGTGTCCGTGAACGAGACCGTCGTCGTGGACGAGCTCGTGACGGTTCCGACCGGGGTCGTTCCGCCGTCCCGGAAGATCCGGTAGGTGATCTGGGTGCTCTGGTTGTCGGTCGAAGCGGCCCACGTGAGGTCGATCGTGCTCGTCGATGTGCTCACGCCCGCCGGTTTGCCGGGCTGGGTCGGCGGCGTGGTGTCGCCTCCGCCCGCCTGCCCGAACACGAAGAGGCCTCGAGCGTTCCAGTTGGTCCCGTCGATCCCCGGACCTCCGACCACGGTGGTAGACCCGCTGACCTGCCCGTTCGAGAACGCGATCCGCGACAGGCTCCCGGTGGTCGAGCCCAGGTAGAGCTGGCCGTTCGCGAGCGTCATCCCGGATACCTGGCTCCAGTTCACGCTCGCAGAGGTGGAGGCGACCAACAGGTTCGCACCGACGACCTGGCTCTCGAGCGAGAAGTAGCGGTAGTACAGCCGGGGTTCGTTGCGGACCGTGTAGTAGAGACGGCCTTGGTCGTAGAACATCCCGGTAGCGTTCGCGAGATGCGTGGTGAGCGCCGGCACCCGAGTGGTCGTGCCGGGGATGAGGAACGCGGTGGACGGCTGAACCTCGAGCCCGTGGAGGTCGATCGCGACCTGCGGCCCAACGTTCGTGCCGTCGAAGGTTCGCGAGTAGAGCCGACCGTCGCTCAGACCGTAGTACAGCCTCCCGTTCAGCACGAAGGCGCCGCGCGCCGTTCCCCAGTTGACCCCGGTCGGGACCGTCTGGGTAGAGCCGAACGTGCTGCCGTTGTAGGCCCGGCGCACCATCGCTCCGCCCAGCTCGAGGTTGTACAGGTCGTTCGGAAGGCCGATCGTCTGGATCTGGGGCACCGCGGTCCCGCCGGCCAGCGGCATGAGCGCCAGCTCACCGTGGAACTCGCCTCCGATGTTGTCCGTGTCGCTGCCGAGCCACAGCCCCTCCGTCGTCGGGAGCAGAGCGAACACACCGACGCCTCGTGGATCCCGCTCCGGATCCCAGGTGAACGGCAGGCCGTTCACGGGGTCGAGCGCGGCGATGCCGGGTCGGGGCACCGCCCCCGGTCCGGGGTTGTCGCCCACGTAGGGGTTGTTCCACCAGCGCTCGTGGCCGCCCACGTAGATGGCGGTCTCGGTGACCGCGACGCCGGTGGTCGTATCCCCGCCGCTCCAGTCCACCCAGGTGGGGAAGAGATCCGAACCCGTCGTGAACGTCGGCCACCGGCTCACCGTGTCGCACATCCGGTTCGCGCGAAATGCCCCGGTGGTGCCGACGACGAAGAACGATCCATCGGGCGAGAACGAGACGTCGCGCATGTAGGTGTCGAACCCCGCCGAGCACCACGAGGTCGTCGTCCCCGGGATCACCTGCGGGAACTGGTTGGTCTGCCAGTTCGCGATCGTGACGGGAGACGTCGTGAGATCGAACATCACGATCTGCTTGCGGTCGAGCCCGCTCACCAGCTGGAAGTTCCCGATCGCGGCGAGCCGCGAGCCATCGAGCGTGACGTCGATCTTCATCACGCGTTGGGTGCCGCTGCGTGGAGCGGTGAACGTGAAGTTCACGCCGGGGTCGACCACGCCGGTTGAGACGTTCACGGCGGCCAACCCCTGCGCCGGGACGCTCCTGACCGTCGCGAACGCGCCGGCCATGAAGAGCCGGTTCCCGACCACGGCCAGGTCCAGGACCTTGGCGCTCGCGTTCGCCTGGAATGCGGTGATGAGCTGCCCGTTCACCGTGCTCACGAGCGCCACCTTCCGGCG
Organism: Actinomycetota bacterium; assembly: GCA_038211015.1. GTDB lineage: Bacteria > Actinomycetota > UBA4738 > UBA4738 > HRBIN12 > JBBQVZ01. Next base: position 2,223 of record JBBQVZ010000016.1, read on the forward strand.
CGTCGTTCCGTTCACGGTGTTGAAGACCCCACCGATGAACACCGACTGGCCGTCCGGTGCGACCGCGAGCGTCTCGACGGCGCCGTCGAGGATCGGGACGAATGCCGTGTCGATCACGCCCGTCGAGCGATCGAACGCGAAGAGTGAAACCCGGGGGAGGAAGGTCATCGAGTTCGACCGTCGGACCTCGGTGAAGGTGCCGCCGACGATGACCTTGTTCCCGACGACGGCGATCGCGTTGACCTGGCCGCCGCGCACGTGCGGGGTCCAGTCGACCGGGTCGGCGGACACGATGACCTGGTGCCCAGGGCTCACCGCGGCGGTCGCAGGCGGCGCCGGGATCAGGGCAAGCACCATCAAGGACATCAGCCAGGGAAGTAGGTGGCCAGACCTCTTCTGCATCCGTCTCCTCGCGGGCAACGGGTTAGGCGTGACAGTATGCCATGAGCCGCGTGGTGTGAACCCGATACTTCCGTTACCGTGAGCCGTGTTTCGCATCGAGATCGACGGTCGTGCCGCCACGGTCGAGGGGATGTGGTCGGCATTCGCGGGCGGCTTCGGTCACTTCACCGCGATGCAGGTGCGGGATCGCAAGGTGCGGGGCGTCGACCTGCATCTCGCCCGGCTCGAAGAGGGCAACCGAGCGCTGTTCGGGGTGGGTCTGGACGGCGATCGCATCCGAGGACTGGTCCGACACGCGCTGGCGGACGACATCCGCGATGCCTCGGTGAGGGTGAACGTCTTCGCTTCCGAGGCCGATGCCGAACTCTCCGTGATGGTCACGGTGCGCGAACCGGCCTCGATGCCGAGCGCCCCTCAGAGCCTGCGAACCGTCTCCTATCAGCGAGAGCTCGCTCACATCAAGCATGTCGGCGGCTTCGGGCAGGCCTACTATGGCCGGCTGGCGAGGCAGAACGGCTTCGACGAAGCGCTGTTCGTGGGAGCGGACGGCGTCGTTGCGGAGGGGTCGATCACCAACATCGGCTTCGCCGAGGGGGACACGGTCGTCTGGCCCGACGCGCCCGCTCTGCACGGGATCTCGATGCAGGTGCTGGAACGCGAACTGAGCAAGGCCGGGATGCCGTGGCGACGCGCAACGGTGCGCGTCGCCGACGTCGGGTCGTTCGACGGGGCCTTCATCACCAATTCCCGAGGGATCGCTCCGGTCGGTCGGATCGACGATACGATCCTGCGCACAGACGGGGAGCTCGTGTCGGCCGTCGTGGCGATGTTCGATGGCGCCCCCTGGGATCCGATCTGAGCACCTTGCACGTTGTGTTGGAGTCCGAAAGGATGCGAACGTCAACAGCGCGGCCATCCTTCGATGGCGGCGAGGCGCAGCAGCTGACCTGGGAGGCGACATGATCGCGGCAGCGGATATCGGACTGGGGGATATCGTCATCTACGTGATCGCGGGCGCGATCATCGGCGGGCTGGGACGCCTGCTCGTTCCCGGGAAGCAAAGCATGAGCATCCCCGTCACGATCGGGGTGGGTATCGTCGCCGCCGTGATCGGCGGGTACCTCTGGAACGCGGTGTTCCCGGACAACGAAGGGATCGCCTGGATCGGATCGATCATCGTGGCCGTCGTTCTCGTGTTCCTGTCCTCGATGTTCTTCGGATCCAAACCCAAAACATAGGGGTGCGGAGCTCGAGTGGATGGATGGCGCGATGAGGATCGGTTCTGTCGTCATCGACTGCAATGACTTCGACTCGATGCCGGCGTTCTGGGGGGAGGCTCTTCACTACGTGCCCAGGGAGACGGCCGAGGACGACTGGATCGTCCTTCATGATCCAGATGATGAGCGCAACGTCAACGTGTCCCTGCAGAAGGTTCCGGAGACGGCCTCGGAGAAGAACCGCCTGCACTTCGATCTCTACACGACGGACCAAGCCGCGGAGGTTGAGCGGCTGATCGGGATCGGTGCCACGCGCCATCCGAGGGAGCCCGAGCCAGAAGAGGACTTCGTCGTCCTTGCCGATCCGGAAGGCAACCTCTTCTGCGTGATCGACATCGGCGAGGGGTGACCTTCGGACACAACGCGCGATCGGCGATCCGCGCAGTTCCTGGGGTTTTCCGACCTTGCAGTTGTCGTGTCGGCGTGAAACACTTCCCGCCGGAAACGCCAAGAAAACGAGGAATAAGCGTCCGGGCCTTCGGGCCCGGCGACGACGGCGGCACGACGCGGGCACGTGCCGCCGTCACCTTGTCCGGACGGCGTTGTCGGCGCGTCTGAGACATCTCTTGAAGACTTGCTAGGCTACCGAGCCGACCCGGGCGCGTAGCTCAGCGGGAGAGCGCTCGCCTCACACGCGAGAGGTCGCAGGTTCAATACCTGCCGCGCCCACGATCCCGGCGATGTAGCTATCTGCCTACCTGACTTCGATGCTGGAGGACCGATGAGCGAGATGCCCGTTTCACCCGCCCCGACGCGTGCGGCCGCTGCGCGGACGGTTGACCTTCGCAAGGTGTACGGAGAAGGCGACGCGGCCGTGGAGGCCCTCCGCGGAGTGACCGTCGACCTGGCCGCGGGGGAGTTCACCGCGATCATGGGTCCGTCGGGATCGGGGAAGTCCACACTCCTGCACTGCCTCGCCGGTCTGGATACCCCCACCGGCGGGCAGGTCTTCGTCGGCGAGACGGACCTCACGCAACTGAGCGACAAGCGGCTCACCGAGCTTCGACGCGACAAGGTCGGGTTCGTCTTCCAGGCGTACAACCTGGTGCCCACACTCACGGCGCGAGAGAACATCACCCTGCCCCTCGACATCGCCGGCCGGGACGTGGACCAAGCGTGGTTCGACGAGGTCGTGTCGACGGTCGGGATCGAGGACCGGCTCACCCACCGGCCGAACCAACTCTCCGGCGGCCAGCAGCAGCGCGTGGCGGGCGCGCGGGCGCTGGTCTCACGGCCCGAGATCGTGTTCGCCGACGAACCGACGGGCAACCTCGACTCGAAGTCCGGCGCCGAGCTGCTCGGGTTCCTCCGCGCTGCCGTCAAGGATCATGGGCAGACCATCGTGATGGTCACGCACGACGCGAACGCCGCGAGCTACGCGGACCGCGTGATCTTCCTGGGTGACGGACTCGTCGTCGACGAGATGCGTGAGCCGACGGCCGACCGCGTCCACGACCGGCTGAAGTCGCTGGAGGGCTGACCGCTGCTCCGCGCGACCCTCAAGAGCCTCCTGGCCCGCAAGCTGCGGCTGGCGTTGACGGCGCTGTCCATCGTCCTCGGCGTCGGGTTCGTGGCGGGCACGTTCGTGTTGACGGACACGATGAACAAGGCGTTCAGCGATCTGTTCGCGGACGCGTCGTCGGGGAGCGACGTCATCGTGCGCACCGAGGCCGCGTTCGCTCCGAGCCAGGCTGGTCCAGGCGGAGGCGGGGGCGATGAGCGGAACCCGGTCCCGGACAGCGTGCTGAGGACCGTCGAGGCGACCCCAGGCGTCAAGGAAGCGGTGGGGAGCGTGGTGGGGTACGCGCAGATGATCGATCCCGCGACGGGCGACGCGATCGGCGGTCTAGGCCCACCCACGCTCGGGGTGAACTGGAGCGACACCTCGACCGTCCTCACGCTACGCGACGGCGTGGAGCCGTCCGGACCCGACGACGTCGCGGTCGACGCTGCGACGGCCAGGAAGTACCTCCTCTCGGTCGGCGACACGATCCGGATCCTCTTCGAGGGCCCTCCGCGAGAGTTCACGATCTCGGGCATCGCCGGATTCGGAGACGCAGACAACCTGGCGGGCGCGACCCTCGCTGCGTTCGATACGGCGACCGCGCAAGAGGTGCTGGGCAAGGAGGGGCAGTTCGACCAGATCGACGTGGAGGGCGATGGAAGCGTCTCCGTGCCGGAGCTGCAGTCGCGCATCCAGTCCTCGCTTCCGAAGGGTGTCGAGGCCGTCAAGGCGTCGGACGTCGCCGACGAGCAGGCGAAGGAGCTCCAGGACGCGCTCGGATTCTTCCGCACCGTGTTGCTGGTCTTCGCGTTCATCTCCCTGTTCGTCGGAGCCTTCATCATCTTCAACACGTTCTCGATCATCGTCGCGCAGCGCACGCGGGAGATGGCGTTGCTCCGCGCGATCGGAGCCAGCCGACGGCAGGTGATGGTCTCGGTCGTGGTCGAGGCGTTCATCACCGGTCTGGTCGCATCGGGCCTGGGGTTCCTCGCAGGGATCGGGATCGCTGTCGGTCTGAAGGGCCTGTTGGCGGCATTCGGGATCGATCTGCCGAGCACGACGCTCCAACTCCAACCGCGGACCGTCGTCGTGGCGTTCGTGGTGGGGACGGGCGTCACCCTCGTGTCGTCCATCTTCCCCGCGCGGCGCGCGGCACGTGTGGCACCGATCCAAGCGATGCGCGAGTCGGCGGACAGCCCCAGCGGATCGTTGCGCCGCCGGCTGATCGTCGGCCTCATCATCACGGGCGCGGCGGTGGCGGCGCTGCTCTACGGGTTGTTCGGCAACCAGTCGAACGCCGGCGCGCTGATCGGGCTGGGAGCCGCGGCGACGTTCGTCGGCATCGCGATCCTGCTCCCGCTGGGCAGCCGCACGCTCGCGGGGGCGATCGGCGCTCCGGTGCGCAGGACAGGGATCCAAGGGAAGCTCGGACGCGAGAACGCCATGCGGAACCCCCGCCGGACGGCGTCGACGGCGTCGGCGCTGATGATCGGGGTGGGGCTCGTCGCGATGGTGACCGTCCTGGCGTCCTCGCTGAAGGCATCGATCGACGTGGCGATCGAGAAGGCGCTGAAGGCAGACCTCGTGCTCACGACCTCGGCCGCGACGCCGTTCAGCCCCGACGCCGCGGCGCGTGTTCGCGACGTCGATGGCGTCTCCGCGGTCTCGGAGTTCCGCCAAGGCGGGTTCCGGGTCGATGGATCGACGTCGTTCATCACCGGGATCGATCCCGCGACGATCGATCAGGTGGCCACGTTGGAGCTGTCGCCGGAGGCGACCACGGGTCTGGATGATGGGAAGATCGTCGTCTTCGACGACGTGATGAAGGATGAGGGATGGAAGATCGGCGACACCGTCCCGGCCGAGTTCGCGACCGTCGGCAAGGCGCCGCTCGAGATCGGCGGCACGTTCGCGGAGAACAGCCTCGTCGGGGGCAACTACGTCATCTCGCTTGACACGTACGAGCAGTACTTCCAGCAGCAGCTCGACGCGTTCGTCATGGTCAAGCTCGAGCCCGGCGCGGACGTGGGAGCGGTCACGGCCGCGATCGGCGCGACCACGAAGGAGTTCGGCAACATCGAGGTCCAGGACCAGACGGCCTTCCGCGACCAGCAGGCGGGTTTCATCAACCAGGTCCTCGGTCTGATCACCGCCCTCCTGCTGATGTCCATCGGGATCGCCGTGGTCGGCATCGTCAACACGCTCGGACTGTCGATCCTCGAACGCACGCACGAGCTGGGTCTGCTCCGCGCGGTGGGCATGAGCCGGAGGCAGATGAAGCGGATGATCCGGTGGGAATCGGTCATCATCGCGGTCATGGGCGCCCTGCTCGGGGTGGTGATCGGGGTGTTCTTCGGTTGGTCCTTACAGCAGGCGCTGGCCAACCAGGGCGTGACCGAGCTCGTGATCCCCTTCGGCCAGTTGACGGTCTACGTGATCATCGCCGCGCTGGTCGGTGTGGTGGCCGCTCTGCGGCCTGCCCGGCGGGCGGCCAAGATGAACGTCTTGGCTGCCATCTCATATGAGTAGCCCGTCGAGGGCCGATATCATGGCCCCTCGATGCCGCGCATGAAGCTGACCGACGGTACGCAGACCGAGCTCCCCGAGGGAGAGCCGGTAGGTTCGGTCCTGCCCCCGGAGGCGATCGCGGCGCGCGTGGACGGCGAGCTCCGGGACCTGTCGTTCGTTCCCACGTCCGAGGGGACGGTCGAGGTCGTGTTGGCCCCGGAAGAAGACGGTCTCCACGTGTTGCGCCATTCGACCGCGCACGTGATGGCGCGGGCGGTGTGCGACCTGTACCCCGGCGCGAAGTACGCCATCGGCCCGGCGATCGAGGCCGGGTTCTACTACGACTTCGAGCTTCCGAAGCCGCTGTCGACGGACGATCTGCCTGCGATCGAGGCGCGGATGCGCGAGCTGATCGCTGCCGACGAGCCGTTCGTGAGGGAAGAGATCTCCCGCTCCGAAGCCGCCGGACGTCTCGCCGACCAGCCGTACAAGATCGAGATCCTGAAGGGACTCGAGGAAGCGGCCGCTGAGGTGTCGGGAGGCGACACGGTCACCTTCTACCGCAACGGCGGATGGGCCGACCTCTGTCTCGGACCGCACGTTCCGTCCGCTGGGGCGTTGAGAGCCTTCAAGCTGACGTCGGTTGCCGGCGCCTACTGGCGCGGCGACGAGCACCTGCCTCAGCTCACGCGCATCTACGGGACCGCCTGGGCCACGCAAGCCGACCTCGACGCGCATCTCGCGCGGCTCGAGGAGATCGAGCGGCGCGACCACCGCAAGCTCGGGCGAGAGCTGGAACTGTTCCATCTCGACCCGACCGCCCCAGGGATGCCGTACTGGTTGCCGAATGGGCTTCGGGTGATGAACGCGCTCCTGGCCTTCTGGCGCGAGGAACACGAGCGTCGCGGTTACCAAGAGATCTCTGCCCCGCTGGTGAACGACAAGACCCTGTGGGAGACGTCCGGGCATTGGGATCACTTCAAGGACGACATGTTCGTGATCCCCGAGGACGAGCACACCACGTATGCCCTGAAGCCGATGAATTGCCCGAACGCGATGGTGGTGTTCAACGTGAAGCCGCGCAGCTACCGGGAACTGCCACTACGCCTGTCGGACTGCGACACGCTTCACCGCAACGAGCGTTCGGGCACGCTGCACGGTCTTCTGCGTGTGCGGAAGTTCGTCCAGGACGACGCCCACATCTTCATCACCCCGGATCAGATCGAAGACGAGTTCGAGCGGATCTTCGATCTGTGCGATCGGTTCTACGAGATCTTCGGGCTCTCGTACCAGCCACGGCTGTCGACCCGACCGGACGATTCCATCGGTGACGTCGAGACCTGGAACGAGGCCGAGGCCATCCTTCGGCGGATCCTCGACAGGCGCTTCGGCGTAGATCAGTACGCCGTCGAAGAAGGGGGCGGCGCGTTCTACGGCCCGAAGATCGACATCGACATGTCGGATGCGTTCGACCGACCGTGGCAGATGGGCACGATCCAGCTCGACTTCCAGCTTCCGCGACGCTTCGGGTGCACGTACACCGACGCGACCGGCGAGCGCTTGACGCCGGTCGTCGTCCACCGCGTGATCTACGGAAGCCTCGAGCGCTTCATCGCGATCTTGATCGAGCACACCGCCGGAGCTTTCCCGTTGTGGCTATCTCCCGAGCAGATCCGGTTCGTGCCGGTTGCCGATCGCCATATCGAGAACTGTGAACAGTTGGCCGCCCGGGCCCGCGAGGCCGGTCTGCGGCCCTTCGTCGACGACTCGAAGGAGAGCGTCGGCAAGAAGATTCGGGCAGCGCAGCTGGCGAAGGCCCCCTACACACTCGTGGTTGGCGATCGCGACATCGAAGCGGGCACCTTCACGGTTCGTGACCGCGAAGGGACCGAGGTGCCCGGCCTGGCGTTCGAGGATGTCATCGCCGCGCTCGGCGAGGAGGCTCGGACCCGTGCGCTCGAGCCGACGCGTTTCGGGGGCTGACCGCGTGGTGGATCATCTCTGGAGCCCCTGGCGCATGCAGTACATCCAGGAGGCGAAGGAGGAGCCGGAAGGCGGTGGCTGCGTGTTCTGCGCGATCCCGGATACCGAGGCCGAGCGCGTCCTCGCGCGTGGCGAGCTGACCTACGTGGTCCTCAACAAGTTCCCGTACAACCCGGGACACCTCCTGGTGGTGCCGCTCCGGCATGTGGGTGACCTCGAGGAGGTGACCCAGGAAGAGAACGTCGAGCTCCAGGCGTTCCTGCAGCGCGCCGTCGGCGCCATCCGGCGGGCGGCGGACCCGCACGGATTCAACGTCGGACTGAACCTCGGGCGGATCGCCGGCGCGGGGATCCCCGAGCACCTGCACTGGCACGTCGTGCCGCGATGGAGCGGCGACACGAACTTCATGTCCGTCGTCGGGGACACCCGAGTGCTGCCGGAACTGCTCGCGGAGACGTACGGCCGACTCAAGTCGGGGTTCGAAGGATGACCGAGGTGCGGTCGGGCACGTTCGACATGTCCGACGGGTCCCTCCACTACGAGATCGCCGGGGAAGGTCCGGTGGTGACGCTCATCCACCCCGGGCTGTGGGACTCGCGCACCTGGGACCCGCAGGTGCCGGTGCTCCTGGACGCCGCGTTCCGCGTCGTTCGCTACGACGTCCGCGGCTACGGGAGGTCCAGCAGGCTGACCGGGGAGCCCTACTCCCACGTCCGAGATCTGGCCGCGCTCCTCGACTTCCTCGAGATCTCGATGACCACGTTGGTCGGATGCTCCATGGGAGGCGCGATCGCGATCGACTTCACCCTGGAGCATCCGGATCGGGTCTCAGGACTCGTGCTCGCGGCGTCGGGATTGGGCGGCTTCGAGCCGCTCGAAGAGGAAGAGGACTGGTGGGAGTCGGTGCAGACACCGATCGAAGCCGCCATCGCGGCCGGCGACCTCGAGCGCGCCGAGGATCTGCGCCTGGGGATCTGGGCGCCGCTGGGGACGAGCGACGATGCCGGGCGGCTGATCCGTCGGATCGCGTTCGACAACATCCATGAGCTCACGATGAACGAGAGCGGCGAGGAGGAGCTGGACCCGCCGGCCGCCCGGCGCCTCGGCGAGATCGACGTCCCGACGCTCGTGATGATCGCCGAGCACGATCCCCCATACATGCGTCGAACCGGCGAGCTGATCGCACACGGCGTCCTGGGCGCCCGGAGCCTGGTGATCGAGGGTGCCGACCATGTCGTGAACCTCCGCCGGCCCCTCGAGTTCGACGAGGCGCTCCTCGCGTTCCTCGACGGACTGGTCTGAGGTAGGTGGACGAGTGGATCGGGTGTTCCTGGTCGCGGCCGGACTGTTCGCGTTCCTGGCGGTCGCGGCGGGGGCGTTCGGCACACACGCCCTGCGGGAGCGGATCCCGCCGGAACGCCTCCAGACGTTCGAGACCGGCGTCCGGTACACGCTCTATCACGCGTTCGGGCTCTTCGCCGTGGTGTGGTTCCGGACGCTCGGACCGGATCAACTCTCGGAGTCGGTCGCCGGGATCGCGTTCATCGCGGGGATCGTGCTGTTCGGAGGGAGCCTCGTGGCGCTGTCGCTCACGGGCCAGCGACGATGGGGTGCCCTCACACCGATCGGTGGCGTGTGCTTCCTGGTCGGATGGGCGGCGCTGATCGTGGCGGCGCTGACGGCGCCGTTCGACTTCGCCCGAGTGCTGCACTCCACGGCGGTGCTCGTGAGCGGCGGCTGACCGCTACTTCTTCTGTGCTTCCTCGCGCGCCTTCTGGTATTCGGCGATCGCCTTCTGCGCCAGGTGCGTCGGCAGCTCCTCGTAATGCGAGAACGTCATGGAGAACGCGCCCCGTCCGCCGGTCATGGAGCGCAGGTCGATCACGTACCGGGCGACCTCGGCTTGAGGCACCACCGCGTGGATTCGTTGCTTGCCCCCCGCGATCTGCTCCATGCCGCCGATCTTGCCGCGCTTCGAGTTCAGGTCGCCCATGATGTCGCCCGTGTAGGCGTCGGGGACGATCACCTCGAGGTCGACGACCGGTTCGAGCAAGACGACACCGGCGGAATCGACGGCTTCCTTCAAGGCGAGGGATCCGGCGATCTGGAACGCCATGTCCGACGAGTCGACGGGATGGAACTTCCCGTCCAGCAGGGTGACCTTGATGTCCACCATGGGGTTCCCGCTGATCACACCGTCCGACATCGTCTTCACGATGCCCTTCTCGATCGACGGGATGAACTGGGATGGGATCGAGCCGCCGAAGATCTTGTTGTCGTAGATGAACCCCTCACCCCGGGGTACCGGCTCGATCTCGATGTTGCAGACGGCGTACTGGCCGTGTCCACCCGTCTGCTTCACATGCCGACCGATCCCTTTGCCCTTCTTCTTGATCGTCTCGCGGTACGCGATCTTCGCGGGGTGCGTAGCGACCTCGACCCCGAACTTGCGCTTCAGCCGTTCCATCTGTACCTCGAGGTGCGCCTCACCCATGCCGTACATCACGGTCTCGTGCGTCTCGTCGGAGCGCGCCATCCGCAGCGTCGGGTCCTCCTCGCGCAGCCGGGCAAGGCCCGTGGACAGCTTGTCCTCGTCGCCCTTCGTCTTGGGCTCGACGGCGTAGGCGAGGAGCGGCTCTGGGAGCTCGATCGGCGGCAGCTGCGCCGGATCGTCCTTGGTGGAGAGCGTGTCGCCGGTGTGCGTGTGCTGCAGCTTCGCCACCGCTCCGATGTCGCCTGCGCTCACTTCCGACACGTTCTCATGCTCCTTGCCCCGCAACGAGAACAGCTGTCCGACACGTTCCTCCGTGTTCTGCGTCGCGTTGTACACGGACGAGTCCGGCCTGAGCCTGCCCGAGAACACACGGAACATCGTGATGTGTCCGACGAAGGGGTCGGAGACGGTCTTGAAGACGAACGCCGCCAGGGGACCGGAGGGGTCGCTGGCGCGCTCCTTCTCCTCGCCGTTCTTCGCTGTCACGCTGACCGATCCGCGATCGATCGGGGACGGGAACTCCTCGGCGATGAACGCCAGGAGCCGGTCGATCCCGATCGCCTTGGCCGCGGAACCGCAGATCACCGGCGAGATGCGGGCGCTCGCGAAACCGGCCTTCACGCCGACGGCGATCTCCTTGTCGGAGAGCGTGCCCTCCTCGAGGTACCGCTCGATCAGTTCGTCGTCCGCCTCGGCCACGGCCTCCATGAGCTTCTCGCGTGAGGGGTCGGCGAACGCATGCAGCTCGTCGGGCCAGTCGCCTTCCTCCGCGATCGGGCCGTTCGGGTAGCGGTCGGCCTTCGCGTGCAGGAGGTCGGCGATACCGGAGAACTCGGCCTCCTCGCCGATCGGCAACTCAAGCGGTGCCACCTGGTTGCCGAACGACGACACCAGTTGGTCGAGCGTGTCCTGGAACGACGAGCGCTCGCGGTCGAGCTTGTTCACGAAGATCGCGCGAGGGAGTCCCGCCTCCACCGCGAGCTCCCACGCCGCCTCCGTCTGCACCTCGACGCCGTCGACGGCCGACACGACGACGATCACCGCGTCGGCCGCACGGACCGCGGAACGGAGGTCGCCGACGAAGTCGGCGTAGCCGGGCGCGTCCAGCACGTTGATCTTGACGCCGTCCCACTCGATGGGCGCCATCGAGAGCGAGACCGAGATGCCCTTGCGTTGCTCGTCCGGATCGTGGTCGGAGACCGTGTTGCCGTCCTCGACGGTCCCCATGCGCGTGATGGCGCCGGAGGTGTAGAGCATGGCCTCCAGGAGGGTGGTTTTGCCCGAGCCGCCGTGGCCGACCAACAAGACGTTGCGGATGTCCTTCGCGTCGTAGGTCTTCAACAGACACTCCTTCGGGGCAGGTCCGGGGGATTCTAGTCAAGTGCTAGGCTCCCGCCGAATCCAGATGGCTATCCAAGTCCCCGCGCACCCTCGGACGACGGCCACGCGGCTCTCGCTCGTGATCGGGGCGGCGCTGACGGTGGCGGCGGGCGCGCTCATCCTCGCCCGGCGGCCGCACGAAGGCGCGGCGTGTGCGGGCGTGTCGGCGGTGCTCTTGCTGATCGGGGGCCATCGCTCGAACCATGGCGCCGGCGACGCCCTCGACAGGATGCTGGACGAGCTGCTCGACCGGCTGTGGGACGGGGTGGTCCTGGCTTCGATCGCGTGGACGGAGCACGGGTCCGCCCCGCGCGTCTCGGTGGCGGCGCTCGCCGCCCTCTGCGCGAGCTTCATCTCCTCCTACGTCCGTGCGCGTGGGGCGTCGCTCGGCTACACGGTCGAGGAGAGTCACGTCACACGGGGGATCCGCTACGCGTTGATCGTCGCAGGCCTCGCGTTCGGGTGGCTGGGATGGACGGTCTGGACCACGCTCGGCGTCTCGGTGCTCGCCGCGGCGGTGCGGACGAGCCAGGTCGCGAAGGAAGAACGCGCGTGACGTCGACGATGGACGAACCCGCGATCCCTCTCGAACCCGAGGAAGAAGAGACACCGTCGCAGCGCGCGTTCGTGCTGGCGTATCAGATGCTCGGCCGGGTGGCGCGCGCCATGCCGGAGAAGACCGGGCGCGCGGTCGCCACGCGCCTGGGACGCCTTTCGTACCGGTTGTCTCGCGAGTCGCGACGGGTGGTCGCCGCCAACCAGGCGCAGGTGCTCGGACGCCCCGTCGACGATCCGCTCGTGGTCGCGTCGACCCGCGAGGCCTTCGAGCTGTACACGCGGTACTTCGTCGACTCGTTCCACCTGACGGAGCTGAGCGACGAGGAGATCGTGTCGCGGGTCGACTGCGACACCGAGTACCGGCTCCACGATGCGGCCGCCGCCGGGAAAGGGGGGATCTGCGCCCTCCCCCATCTGGGGAACTGGGACGCGGCCGGGCGATGGATGAAGGCGATCGGTCTTCCCGCCCTGTGCGTCGCCGAGGAGCTGAGGCCGCGTCGTCTCTACGACCTCTTCGTCGAGCTCCGCAACTCGATCGGGATGGACGTCGTGGGTCTGTCCGATCCCAACGTCGGACGCAAGCTCGCGATCGCGCTGGGTGAGAATCGGATGATCGCGCTGGTGGCCGACCGCGACTTCACCGGTCGCGGCGTCGAGGTCGAGATGTTCGGGCGCAAGCGCACCATCCCGGCGGGTCCGGCGCTGCTCTCGCTCACCACCGGCGCTCCGCTGATCGTCACGCCCACGTACACCACGCCGACCGGCTGGCGGATCGAGATCCGCGAGCCACTCACGATCGAGCCCACCGGCGACCGTCGCGCCGACGTCACCGCGCTGACCCGGCTCATGGCACGCACGTTCGAGGATGCGATCGCCGCCGCTCCGTCCGACTGGCACATGTTCCAGCCCGGATGGCCGTGAGGATCGCGTTCGCCTGCCCGTACGCCTGGGACGATTCCGGCGGCGTCCAGGTCCACGTCCGCGAGCTGGCGGGGCACATGGTTTCGGAAGGACACGAGGTCCTGGTGCTCGCACCCGTCAGGCATCGCGCCGCCGAGCCGTGGGTTCGCGCGGTGGGCCGGCCGGTCGATATCACCTACAACCGGTCCAACGCTCCGATCGACCCTCGTCCCTGGTCGGTCCGTCGGGTCCGTGAGGAGCTCCGTGCGTTCCGACCCGATGTCGTCCACGTCCACGAGCCGTTCACCCCGAGCACATCGATGTGGTCCACCTTGGCGACGGACTCGCCGGTGGTCGCGACGTTCCATACGGGCGCCGAGCGCTCACGGCTCTACGACCTGGCGGCCCCGCTCATCCGGCGGATCGCGCGACGCATCGTGGTCCGGATCGCGGTCTCGCGGGTAGCGGAACGCGCCGCCGCGTCGCGGATCGGCGGGTCGTTCGAGATCGTGCCGAACGGCGCGGACGTCCGTCGATTCGCCGACGCCGAGCCGGCGGAGCTGGGGAGAGGGACGAAGCTGCTGTTCGTCGGGCGGCTGGACGAGCGCAAGGGGTTCCCCATCGCCGTGGCCGCGTTCGGGCGGCTGGCGGCGCAACGTCGGGAGCTTCGACTGATCGTGGTCGGCGACGGGCCCGAACGAGCGGCGATCGACGCTCTTCCCTCCGAGGTCCGTGATCGGGTCACGATGCTCGGCACCGTCCCCAACGTGCACCTCCCGCCGTTCGAGAGGGCCTGCGACCTCTATCTGGGGACATCGGTCGGCGGTGAGAGCTTCGGCGTGGTGCTGGTGGAGGCGATGGCCGCGGGGCTGCCGGTGGTCGCGAGCGACATCCCGGGCTACGACGAGGTCGTGACGGAGGGGGTGGAGGGGCTCTTGGTCCCGCCCCGCGACCCCGCGGCGGTGGCACACGCCGCCGAGACGATCCTGGACGATCCTGAGCTTGCGGCGCGGCTCTCGGCCGCCGGCCGAGCACGGGCGGCGACGTTCGACTGGCACGTGGTGGGCGCGCGGATCGAGGAGCTGTATCGACGGGCCGTCGTCACCGGACCGCTACGATAGGTCGCGATGACGGTCGTCTGGATCCTCCTTGGTGTGGTCGTGGTCCTGCTGCTCTGGGCCGTGTTCACCTACAACCGGCTCGTGTCGCTCAGGAACCGTGTGGACAACGGCTGGTCGCAGATCGACGTGCAGCTGCGCCGTCGCTACGACCTGATCCCCAACCTGATCGAGACGGTGAAGGGCTATGCCGCGCACGAGCGAGAGGTGTTCGAGAAGGTCACCGAGGCGCGAACGCGGGCGATGGGCGCCACCGGCGTCCAGGATCAGGCGCAGGCCGAGAACGCGATCACGACGGGGCTGGGTCGGTTGATCGCCGTCGCCGAGAACTATCCCGAGCTCAAGGCGAACCAGAACTTCCTGGCGCTCCAGGAAGAGCTCGTCGGCACCGAGTCCAAGATCGCGTACGCGCGCCAGTTCTACAACGACCAGGTCGCTCGCCTGAACACGCTGATCCAGAAGTTCCCCTCGAACTTCATCGCTGGCCTGGGGCACTTCGAGCCCAAGCCGTTCTTCGAGATCGACGAACCGGTCCGTGGTCCGGTTCGGGTCGACCTCTAACGCGCCGTGTACGAGCAGATCGCATCGAACAAGCGCAAGACGATCTTCCTGCTGTTCGTCTCGTTCCTGCTCCTGGCGGCCGTGGGGTACGCGATCGGACTCATCTACGGCACGGGGTGGGTGGGCCTGGGGATCGCGGTCGCGGTGGCGCTCCTCTTGCAGGTCGGCTCGTACTTCTCCGGCGACAAGCTCGTGCTCGCGTCCGCCCGCGCGCGAGCCGTGACGGTCGAGGAGGAGCCGCGATTGCACAACATCGTGGAGGGGCTGGCGATCGCCGCCGGTGTCCCGAAGCCCGCGGTGTACGTCGTCCCGGAGCAGGCGCCGAACGCGTTCGCGACCGGCCGCGATCCGGAGCACTCGTCCGTCGCCGTCACCCAGGGTCTCCTCGAGACGATGAACCGCGTCGAGCTGGAGGGAGTGCTCGGCCACGAGATGTCGCACGTGGTCGACCGCGACATCCTCTACAGCACGATCGTCGCGACCTTGATCGGCGCCATCGTGTTGATCTCGGAGTTCTTCCTGCGGAGCTGGTGGTGGGGCGGGATCGGAGGACGTCGGAGCGATCGCGGCAATGGGAACGGGGGAGGCCTGGAGCTGATCCTGTTCGCGATCGGGTTCGCGTTCCTGATCCTGGCTCCGTTCTTCGGACAGTTGATCCGGCTCGCCGTGTCGCGCAACCGCGAGTACCTGGCCGACGCGCAGGGAGCCATGCTGACGCGGTATCCACCCGGCCTGATCAGCGCGCTGAAGAAGATCGCGGAGGCTCCGCACGCGATGCGCTCGGCGAACAACGCGACGGCGCACCTGTGGTTCGATCAGCCATCGCGGATCCAGGGGCCCCGGACGGGGAAGATGGAGCGCCTGTTCTCGACGCACCCGCCGATCGAGGAACGGATCCGGCGCCTCGAGGAGATGTGACGATCCGGTCGCGATGACCGCGAAGATCACCGAAGGTGTTTGAGACGGGCGGGAACCCCCGTTACCATCCAACGCGCGAGTCCTCCTGACGGACTCGCCTCCCACGACTCACTCGAACGTCCAACGACGCACTCCAGGAGGTCCCCAACCTTGGCGCTCACCCGACGCGGCAGGATCGTCGTCTCCGTCGTAGGCGCGCTCGCGCTCGTCGCCGTGGGCGGCATCGCGCTCGCGCTCACCGGCCACGCCCCCCGGGTGATCCAACAAGCCGTCGACAAGGTGACCGGCGAGGAGCATGCGCCTGCGCCTCCTCCGCCCACCTGTCCCCTCACGGGCAAGCCCGCTCCCGGCGGCGAGGTTCCGCGCCGGCCGGTGCTCGCCGTCAAGGTCGAGAACACTCCCGACGCCTATCCGCTCGCAGGTCTGCAGACCGCCGACGTCGTCTACGAGGAGCTCGTCGAGGGTGGCATCACCCGCTTCATGGCGTTGTACCAGTGCAAGGATGCGAAGAAGGTCGGACCCGTTCGCAGCGCGCGCACGACGGACCCGAAGGTCCTCATCCAGTACGACCCCCAATCGTTGATCGCGTATTCGGGCGGCCAGCTCGCGGTCGTGAACGACGTCGAGCGATCCGGGCTGGTGAGCTTCGACGAGGGGTCCGGCGGTGACGCGTTCTGGCGCGACACCGAGCGATACGAGCCCCACAACCTGTTCCTGAACACGGCCAAGCTGCGCGCGAAGTCGGCGAAGCAGACGGCCGGTGAGGGTCCGCCGCGTCGCCTGTTCCCGTTCGACGCCGCGCTTCCCGCCGCCGGCAAGCACGTGTCACGTGTCTCGATGTCCTTCTCGTACTCCGTGACCGCCACGTGGCAGTGGGACAAGGGCACCGGACGGTGGCAGCGCATGTACGAGGACGCGCCGATGGTGCTCGACACCGGGGCACCGATCACGGCCGCGAACGTGATCATCCAGCAGGTCGTGGTCACGGAGGGGGACCTGGTCGATGTGCTCGGCTACCACTCGCCGGAGGTCACGCTGACCGGCTCCGGCAAGGCGTGGATCCTGCGCAACGGCATGTTGATCGCCGGCACGTGGACCCGCCCGGTCATGAGCGCGGTGACCAAGTTCGTGACCAAGACGGGCGACATCATCCCGCTCGCTCCGGGCAACACGTGGATCGAGCTGGTGGCCAAGGGCACGCCCCCGACCGTCACGAAGTAACCGCTGCACCTGTCCACTCCGGCGAAACGCCTGCCCACGGGCCGGCGGTACACTCGTGCCATGACGGGTTCGCAGGAGGGATCGAGCGTGGAGCGGGAGACCGGGACGTTCCGGGTGAAGGCCGGGCTGGCGGAGATGCTCAAGGGTGGCGTCATCATGGACGTCACGACCGCCG
The DNA here is from genome assembly GCA_038211015.1 of Actinomycetota bacterium. Taxonomy (GTDB): domain Bacteria; phylum Actinomycetota; class UBA4738; order UBA4738; family HRBIN12; genus JBBQVZ01. Next base: position 19,222 of record JBBQVZ010000016.1, read on the forward strand.
ACCAGGCCAAGATCGCCGAGGACGCCGGCGCGTGCGCCGTCATGGCGCTCGAGCGCGTCCCCTCCGACATCCGGCGTGACGGCGGCGTGGCCCGGATGGCAGACGCCACCAAGATCGAAGAGATCCAGCAGGCCGTGACGATCCCGGTCATGGCGAAGGCCCGTATCGGGCACTTCGTGGAGGCGCAGATCCTGCAGTCCCTCGGCGTCGATTACATCGACGAGTCGGAGGTCCTCACGCCCGCCGACGAGGAGCACCACATCGACAAGTGGGCGTTCACCGTTCCGTTCGTGTGCGGGGCGCGCAACCTCGGTGAGGCGCTCCGCCGGATCGCCGAGGGTGCGGCCATGATCCGCACGAAGGGCGAGGCGGGAACGGGCAACGTCGTGGAGGCCGTCCGTCACCAGCGCACGATGCTCCGCGAGATGGCATGGCTCACCACGCTCCGTCCCGAGCAGTACGTGGCGGCCGCGAAAGACCTCGGCGCGCCCGTCGAGCTCGTGCGCGACGTCGCCGCGACCGGCCAGCTCCCCGTGGTGAACTTCGCCGCGGGTGGACTGGCCACACCGGCGGACGCCGCGCTCATGATGCAGCTCGGCGTGGACGGCGTCTTCGTGGGCTCCGGCATCTACAAGTCCGAGGATCCGGCGCCGCGTGCCCGCGCGATCGTCGAGGCGACCACCCACTTCAACGATCCCGACGTCCTGGCCAAAGTGTCACGCGGCCTCGGCGAGGCGATGCCCGGTCTCGACATCAAGGAGATCGGCGAGGAGGGTCTGCTCCAGACCCGCGGCTGGTAGGCCGGGCTTCCCCGTGAAGGCCGGCGTCCTCGCGCTCCAAGGAGACTTCCGCGAGCATGCGCGCGTGCTCGCCGCCGCTGGGGCCACCCCCGTCGAGGTTCGGACGGCCGAGCAGCTGGCCGGCGTCGACTGCCTGGTGATCCCCGGTGGGGAATCGACCACGATGGCAAAGCTCGCGCGTGCAGGCGACCTGATCGAGCCGGTGCGTGACCGCGCCGCCGCCGGGATGCCGATCTTCGGCACGTGCGCGGGGATGATCGTGCTCGCGGAACGGGTCGAGGGTGGCGATCCCCTGTTCGGTCTGTTCGATATCACGGTGCGGCGCAACGCCTACGGGCGACAGGTGGATTCGTTCGAGGCGGACGTCGATGTCGAAGGGATCGATCACCCTGTTCGCGGCGTGTTCATCCGAGCGCCGAGGGTACAGGACATCGGTTCCGATGTTCGCGTGCTGACGGAACACGAAGGCCACGCGGTCGTGCTGGAGCAGGGGAACCTGCTCGTGGCATCCTTCCATCCGGAGCTGGTCGGCGAGACGGCTCTTCACGAGTATCTCCTGAGGAAGGTGTAGCGGATGTCCGGGCACTCCAAGTGGGCGACGATCAAACGGAAGAAGGAGGCGACCGACTCCAAGCGCTCGAGCATGTACGCCAAGCTCCTGCGCGCCGTGGAGGTGGCGGCGCGCGAAGGCGGCGGCAACGTGGACGGAAACATGACGCTCGCGTCCGCGGTCGAGAAGGCGAAGAGCTTCTCCGTACCGAACGACAACATCGAGCGCGCGATCAAGCGCGGGACGGGCGAGCTCGCGGACGGCGCGCGATACGAGGAGCTTCGCTACGAGGGATACGCACCCGGAGGGGTCGCGCTGCTGATCCAGGCGCTCACCGACAACCGCAACCGCACGGGCCAGGAGATCCGCCACGCCTTCACGCGACACAACGGCAACCTCGGGGAGCAGGGCAGCACCGCGTGGATGTTCGCGCGTAAGGGGCTGATCGTCGTCGAGAAAGATATGGCTCCCGACGAGGATCGGCTCCTCGAGTTGGCGCTCGAAGCCGGCGCGGAGGACCTCCGCGACTCCGAGAGCTCGTGGGAAATCATGACCGACGCCGCCAACCTCAAGGCCGTGAGCACGGCGCTCGAGCAAGCAGGCGTGCCGGTCGCATCTGCCGAGATCACGATGCTCCCGCAGACCGCGATCCCGGTCGACGGGGGAGAGGCACGGCAGGTGCTGGGCCTGATCGAGTCGCTCGAGGACCTGGACGACGTCCAGAACGTCTACGCGAACTTCGACATCTCAGAAGACATCATGGCTTCGCTCTGAGTGATCGCTCGCCGACGTTGGTGATTGCCCGGCGCCTCCGGCGACCCTAGACTGCACGAACAGATGTTCGATACGTGCGTGCTCGGGATCGACCCCGGCGTGGCGCGACTCGGCCTCGCGGTCGTCGCCCGACGCGACCGGAAGCCCGTGATCGTGTGGTCCGGCACGGTGCAGACCGACCGGCAGACGCCCGAGGCGATCCGTCTGCACGCGATCTCGGTGGCAGTACGCGCCGCCCTCGCGGAGCACCGTCCCGAGTCGGTGGCGCTCGAGCGGGTCGCCTGGAACGTGAACAAGGCGAGCGCGATGGCGGTGGCAAGGGCGACGGGGGTGGTGATGGCCGCCGCCGCCGAGGCCGGCGTCCCGGTCGAGGAGTACGGTTCGCTCGAGGTGAAGAACGCGATCACGGGGTCCGGTGGCGCCGACAAGGCCCAGATCCACACCGCGCTCGTTCGCATCCACGGGCTCGCGGATGTTCCGACGCAGCCCGACGCCGCCGACGCGGTCGCGATCGCGGTCACGCACCTGGTGCGCTCCCGGTTCGCCGCTGCCGCGGCGCGTGCGGGGACGCGATGATCTCGTTCCTCGAAGGGGAGATCGCGGAGAAGGCAGGGGCGCGCGTCGTCATGGACGTCGCCGGCGTGGGGTACGACGTGCTGGTGCCGACGTCGACGCTCGCCTCCCTGCCCCCGATCGGTCGCCGAGCCCGAGTGCACACCCGCATGGTGGTCCGCGACGACGCGATGGTGCTCTACGGCTTCGGGTCGCCGGACGAACGCGAGTTGTTCGATCTGCTGACGGGTGTGACGGGCGTCGGCCCGAAGGTCGCATTGGCGTTCCTCTCGTCGCTCACCCCCGACGCGCTCCGGCGATCGGTGATCGCGGGTGACGTCGGTGCGCTGACGGTAGTGCCCGGTGTGGGCAAGAAGGTGGCACAACGCGTGGTGCTGGACCTCCGCGATCGCATGGGTGCCGAGGGCGACCTGATCGTCGGCGGCCCGCTGGCGGACGTCCGCGAAGCGCTGCTCGCGCTCGGGCTGACCCCCCAGGAGGCGAGCGGCGCGATGAGCGGGTTGGAGCCCGACGGTCGCGCCGTCGACGAGCTGCTGAAACAAGCGCTGCAGCGGATGGGCAGATGATGGACGGGGATCGGCTCATCGAGTCGGCCGCCCTGCCGGACGACCCCGAGTTCGAGGTCGCGCTTCGGCCGCGAACGCTCGAGGAGTTCGTCGGACAGGAGCGCGTCAAGGAGCAGCTCGCGCTGCTGATCGACGGGGCGCGCCAGCGAGGCGAACCCGTCGATCACCTGCTCTTCAGCGGGCCGCCGGGGCTGGGGAAGACCACGCTCGGCCAGATCGTCGCGAACGAGATGGGCGCGGGGTTCCAGCCGACCTCCGGTCCCGCGCTCGATCGACCGAGCGACCTCGCCGCGATCCTCACCAACCTCGATGACGGCGACGTGCTGTTCGTCGACGAGATCCATCGCATGCCGCGGACCGTCGAGGAGGTCTTGTATCCGGCGCTCGAGGACTTCAACCTCGACGTCATCCTCGGTAAGGGACCGACCGCCAGGAGCATCCGGCTGGAGTTGCCGCGGTTCACGTTGATCGGAGCGACGACGCGCCCCGGGCGGATCACGCTGCCACTTCGTGAGCGGTTCGGGTTCTCACCGCGACTGGACTACTACCCGGTCGACGACCTGGGCCGGATCGTGAGGCGTTCGGCTGGGATCCTCGGCGTCCGGACGGACGCCGACGGCGCGGACGAGATCGCGAAACGCTCTCGAGGCACGCCGCGCATCGCCAACCGGCTGCTGCGCCGCGTCCGCGATTTCGCCGAGGTCCGCCACGACGGAGACATCACCGGCGATCTGGCGCGCGCCGGGTTGGAGCTGTTCGAGGTGGACGAGCTGGGCCTGGACCGCCTCGACCACAGCGTCCTTCGGGCGGTCGTCGAGAAGTTCGGTGGAGGGCCGGTGGGGCTGTCGACGCTCGCAGCCGCCGTGGGGGAAGAGCCCGACACCGTTGAGGACGTGGTGGAGCCCTACCTGATGCAGCTCGGGTTCCTCAAACGCACCCCGCGAGGGCGGGTCGGGACGGAACGAGCGTTCCGCCACCTGGGGATCACCACACCGGGCACCCTGCCCCTCTAGCTGCGACGTTCCGGCGTTTCGGCCGGTCGGAGGGTAGACTCCGGGGCCGGGTCGCCCCAGGCAAACTCACCCATACGATCACACGAAAGGCTCACACGGATATGTTGGCTCTCATCGCGCAAGCGTCCAACAACAGCAGCAACCCGCTCGCCCTGTTCGCCCCGCTCATCCTGATGGGTGGGGTCTTCTATTTCCTCTTGATCCGCCCGCAGCAGAAGCGCGTGCGCGCCCAGGCGGCCCTGGTCAACGCCGTTGAGGTGGGCGACGAGATCATGACGACCGGAGGCATCTTCGGCACGATCGCCGAGATGGACGACGACGAGGGAACCGTCATGATCGAGATCGCTCCCGGCACCCGGATCCGCATGGTGAAGTCCGGCATCTCGCGTCGCCTCACCGAGGATGACGACGACTACGAGCCCGAGGACGAAGACCAGGATCAGGACCAGCAGTTCTCGTGACCCGATCGAGCTCGCCCGGCGAACCCGGCGCCGCCGCGGTTCCCCAGCCGCCCCCGGCGTCCGTCACGTTGGCGGACGTTCAGGCCGACCCAGAGCTGTCGCTCTTCATCACGTCGGCGGACCGCGTGATGGAGGGGATGGGGTTCACCGAGCACGGGTTCCGCCACGCGAACCTCGTGGCGAGCATCTCGTATCAGGTCCTTCACCGCCTGGGCTACTCGGAGCGCGAGGCGGACCTCGCCTGCGTCGCCGGATACCTCCACGACGTCGGCAACATGCTCACGCGGGAGGCCCACGCGCAGACGGGAGCCATCCTGGTCTATCAGGCGTTGAAGGACCGGGCGGCCGGCAACGACCTGGCAGCGATCATGGCGGCCGTCGCGAACCACGAGGAGGACCAGGGGTACGCGGTGTCGCCGATATCGGCGGCCGTCATCCTGGCCGACAAGTCCGACGTGCACCGGAGCCGCGTGCGGCGCTCGGGTCAGATCGACGTCGACATCCACGACCGCGTCAACTCCGCCGTCGAGCAATCGTTCCTGCGGGTAGACTCGGAGGCCCGGACCGTCACCCTCGAGCTGACGATCGACACGGGGATGAGTCAGGTCATGGAGTACTTCGAGATCTTCCTGGGCAGGATGCAGATGTGTCGTCACGCCGCCGAACAGCTGAGGGCGCGTTTCCGGCTCACGATCAACGGGGCTGAGCTCGCATGAAGGGCACCCGCTGGTTGTGGGTCTCCATCGGCATGGTGCTGGCGCTGGTCGTGGCCTCCTTGATCGGGTTCGCCACCGGCGCGTTGAAGCCGTCGCTGGGGTTGGATCTGGAGGGCGGCGTCTCGGTGATCCTCCAGGCGCCCGCGGACACGCCGGACACGGTGATGCAACAGGCGCTCGAGAACATCCGTTCCCGCGTCGACGCGTTCGGCGTGGGCGAGCCGCAGATCTTCGTGTCGGGCCAGAACATCGAGGTCCAGCTGCCAGGGCTTGCGAAAGGATCGATCGAGCAGCGCGCGAAGAGCCAGTCGTGCCTGATCGGGGCCGACGATGTGAACTTCGGCTGCGCGGCCGATCGGTCCGCGGCGCAGAGCATGCTGGACGACTTCCATGTCACCAAGCAATCGCAGATCTGCTTGGGGAGCGACGCACTGACGCTGGACAACGTCTGTTTCGCCTCCGGCAAGGACGCGCAGACGGCCATCGACTCTCTCATCGTCTCGCAGGGGGCGGCGGGCGCCACCGGGGCGACGGGCGCCACCGGGGCGACCGGTGCCGCGGGGGGTCAGTGGTGCGTGAAGGCGGGCAAGTCGGGTGCGAGCTTCGGATGCTTCGACACGAAGGCCGACGCCAACGCCGCGAAGGAGGGCGTGACGGTTGTCGACAACTCGCAGTACTGCTTGGCGGGCGCCGGGGCGACCAACCTCCCCTGCGGCTTCGAAGACCGTGACACGGCGCAGGCCGCGATCGATGCCATCACCCTGAAGGCGTTCGAGAGACAGTTCTGCGTGCTCAGCTCGGCCGACGTCAACCTCGGGTGCTTCCTGTCACAAGACGAGGCGCAACGGAAGCTGCAGGACACGGGCCAGTCTCGTCTCCTGGACCTCATCGGGACCACCGCCCGCTTGGAAGAGCGAGAAGTGCTGGAGATCCTCCAGCCCGGGGATCCGTCGTCGGCCGCTCAGGCGCTCACGTGCGACTCGGACCCCCAGACCGACACCCCCGACTGCGACTCGGAGGCGCTCGCGAACCAGGACGTCTGGTTCATCGGGCAGGACGGGGCGAAGTACCACATGGGCAAGGTGCTCGTGACCGGGGACATGATCAAGAAGGCCACGGCCGTGTTCCAGACGAGCACGACGTCCGTCGGCGGTTGGGAGATCAGCTTCGACCTGACCAAGGACGGGTCCGGCGTGTTCGGCGACGTCACCACACAGCTCGTGGGCAAGCAGCTGGCGATCATCCTGGACAGCGTGGTCATCTCCGCCCCCACCGTCGACTCGCCCATCACGAACGGCAGCGGCGTGATCACCGGCAGCTTCACGGAGCAGCGCGCGAAAGACCTCGCCACCGTCCTGAACGCGGGCGCGCTTCCGGTGGAGCTTCAGAAGCTCCAGACCCTCACGGTGAGCGCGACCTTGGGCCAGGAGTCGTTGCGGGAAGGCGTGATCGCCGGTCTTGTCGGCCTGGTGTTGCTCTTCCTGTACCTGCTCTTCTACTACCGCCTGCTCGGCGTCGTGGCCTGGCTCGGGATGTCGATCTGGGCGGTCCTTGCGCTCGCGTTGATCGCGATCGCCGGCATCGCGTTCGGTTACGCGCTCACGCTGGCCGGCATCGCCGGTCTGGTGATCTCGCTCGGGGTGACCGCCGACTCCTACATCGTGTTCTTCGAACGGTTGAAGGACGAGGTGCGCCACGGCAAGACGGCCCGCTCGGCCGTGCAGCCGGCGTTCAAGCGCGCGTACCGCACGATCGTCGCTGCCGACATGGTCACCGGGATCGCTGCCGTCGTCCTGTATCTGACCGCGGTCAGCTCGGTGCGTGGCTTCGCGTTGACCCTGGGTGTCGCGACGCTGCTGGACCTGTTCGTCGTGTACTTCTTCAAGCGCCCGACGGTCTTCCTGATCGCGCGGAGCCCCAGGCTCGTGTCCCTGCGCGGGTTCGGACTGGAGAGCGGGGTCGCCGGCGAAGAGCATGAGCAGGCACCGACGCCCGTTCCGGTCGCCGGAGGTGCGAAGTGAACCTCCAACACGCGATCGACACGTACCGCGGGCACACCATCCCGAACTTCCGTTTCATCGAGCACCGAAACTGGTGGTTCGGGTTCTCGGGGGTCGTGATCGCGCTCTCCCTGATCGGCCTGGTGTTCGGTCATCTCAACCTGTCGATCGACTTCGAAGGTGGAGCGCAGCTCCAGTACACGTTCACGACGGCGGTCACGGTGCAAGAGGTGACGGACATCCTCAACGAGAACGGTCACAGCGATTCCGAGGTGCAGATCGCGAACGGCGACACCGTGCTGATCCGCACGTCCACCCTCACGGAGGACCGGGCGCAGTCCGATGCGTTGCTGAACGCGCTCGCCGACCAGGCGGGTGTCGAGGTCGGTGACATCAACCAACAGGACGTCGGCCCCACGTGGGGCAAGGAGATCTCCAAGAAGGCGCTGACGGGCCTGATCGTCGTCCTGGCCGCGATCATGCTGTACATCAGTCTGCGGTTCGAGTGGAAGATGGCGATCGGCGCCATCATCGCCTTGCTCCACGACGTGCTCATCACCGCCGGCGTCTACGCGCTCGTGGGGCGCCAGGTCACACCGGCGACGGTCATCGCGATCCTCACGATCCTGGGGTTCTCGTTGTACGACACCGTCGTCATCTACGACAAGATCAAGGAGAACACCGAGACGTCCGCCATGGTCTCCAGGCTCGGATACGCGGACACGGTCAACTACTCCTTGAACCAGGTGTTCATGCGTTCGGTGAACACCTCGCTCGTCGTGCTGCTGCCGATCCTGTCCCTGCTGCTCATCGGCGGTGACACGTTGAAGGACTTCGCGTTCGCCATGTTCATCGGCGTCACGACCGGGGCGTACTCCTCCATCTTCATCGCCGCACCGCTTCTGACCATCCTCAAGTCGCGCGAAGCCAAGTACCGTCAGCTCGAGGCTCGCCGCGAGGTGCGGAGCGCCCGGGAGCGGGTTCCCGTGGCGGGCAGAGGGGGCCTGGCTTCCGAGGTCGCGGGTGACGGCGAGGCCGTCGCCGCGGTGCCGACCGCCACCGCTTCCGCGGCAGCCACACGCGCCACCGCGCGTGCGGGGGGCCCGGCTCGGCCGCGGCCGAAGAACAAGCGGAAGCCGCCGGCCAAGAAGAGGCGCCGGTAGCGTCGTGGACATCGAGGCGATCAAGCAGCTGATCCGCGATGTTCCGGACTTCCCCGAACCGGGCATCGTCTACAAGGACATCACGCCCGTCCTGGCCGATCCGATCGCGTTCTCGACCATCATCGACCTCATCGTGGTGCACTTCGGCCGGGGCAACGTCGACAAGGTCGTGGGGATCGAAGCGCGCGGATTCATCCTGGCCGCGCCGGTCGCGTACCACTTCGGCGCCGGCGTGGTGCCGGTCCGCAAGCTGGGCAAGCTGCCGTGGCAGACCGTCGCCGAGGAGTACTCGCTCGAGTACGGGACGGCGACGCTCGAGCTCCATCAGGATGCGGTGCTTCCGGGGGAGCGGGTGCTGGTTGTGGACGACGTGCTCGCCACCGGCGGGACGGCGAAGGCCGCGGTGTCACTCGTGGAGCGGATCGGCGGTAGCGTCTGCGGCATCGCATGCCTGATCGAGCTCGGCTTCCTGAACGGTCGCGACAAGCTCGTCGACCACGATCTGTTCACGTTGATCCACTACTGATCGGATCGACGCGAGCAACCCGCTCCTCGCCGCCTCGCCGCTAGACTGGCCCGCAGGAGGCGAACCCGTGGACAGTCGCGAACAGGTCAAAGCCGAGCAACGGCGAAGTGGCCTCCTCTCGCGCTTGCGTCCGGGAGAACCGGGACCTCCCTCTCCGATCGAGCCGCTGCTGAAGATCGTCCGCGGATACAACCCGAAGGCCGACCTCAAGGAGATCCAGCGTGCCTACGCGATCGCGGAGGCGTCGCACGAAGGGCAGAAGCGCATCTCGGGCGAGGACTTCATCGAGCATCCCGTCGCCGTCGCGACCATCCTCGCCAACCTGCACCTCGACACGACGACGATCACCGCCGCGCTCCTGCACGACACCGTGGAGGATACGGACGTCACCGTCTCCGAGATCGAGGAGGACTTCGGCGAGGAGGTGGCGAGGATCGTCGATGGGCTCACCAAGCTGGAGCGGATCGAGTTCAAGACGCGCGAGCAGGAGCAGGCCGAGAACGTCCGGAAGATGGTCGTCGCGATGGCGGGCGACATCCGAGTCCTCCTGATCAAGCTCGCCGACCGCCTGCACAACATGCGAACCCTGTCCGTGCTCGCCGAAGACAAGCAGCGACGGATCGCGACCGAGACGCTCGAGATCTACGCGCCTCTGGCCAACCGCCTGGGTGTCCAGGAGATGAAGTGGGAGCTCGAGGACCTGTCGTTCAAGACCCTGCACCCGGGGCCATACCGGGAGATCGCGAACCTGGTCGAAGCTCGCCGCGGCGAGCGGAAGGCGTTGATCGACGGCGTCACCGCGGCGCTCCGCGGCAAGCTGAAGGAACTGGGCCTCAAGGCCGAGGTCGAGGGGCGGCCGAAGCACCTGTATTCCATCTACGAGAAGATGGTGATCCGCGGCAAGGAGTTCAACGAGATCTACGATCTGGTCGGCGTCCGGATCCAGGTCGACAGCCTCCGCGACACGTACGGGGCGCTCGGCGCGGTCCATTCGCTCTGGCGCCCCGTTCCCGGCAGGTTCAAGGACTACATCGCCATGCCCAAGTCGAACATGTACCAGTCGCTGCACACCACGGTCGTCGGGCCCGGCGGCAAGCCGCTCGAGATCCAGATCCGGACGCGCGACATGCATCGCACCGCGCAGTTCGGCATCGCCGCCCACTGGCGCTACAAGGAAAGTGGCAAGCAGGCGCGTGACGCCGCCGACCTCGCGTGGCTGGGCCAGATGATGGAGTGGCTGAAGGACATGGCCGATCCCCGGGAGTTCATGGAGGGGTTGAAGATCGACCTCTACGGAGGCCAGGTCTTCGTGTTCACCCCCAGAGGCGACGTCGTCAACCTGCCGTCGGGCGCGACCCCGGTTGACTTCGCCTATGCGATCCATACCGAGGTGGGCCACCGCACGATCGGTGCCAAGGTCGGCGGCAAGCTCGTCCCCCTCGACTACGAGCTACGGACGGGGGACAGCGTCGACATCCTGACGTCGAAGGCGCAAGGCGAGGGTCCCTCGCAGGACTGGCTGCAGTTCGTGAAGACGCCTCGCGCACGCTCGAAGATCCGCCAGTGGTTCGCGCGTGGGCGCCGCGAGGACGCCATGGACCACGGCCGCGACGCTCTCCAGCGGCTGATGCGCAAGCAGAACCTGCCGTTCAAACGGCTGGCGAACGAGGAGGTCCTCACGCAGGTAGCCGTGGACGAGATGAAGTTCCCTGATCTGGAGGCGCTCTACGTCGCTGTCGGGGAGGGACACGTCTCGCCGCAGTCCGTGGTCGCTCGACTGGCTCGCCTGTTGAGCGGCACGCCCGAGGACGACGTCACGGAGGTGCCGCTCGCGCGTCCGGTGCGTCTGGGGAAGCAGGCGGAGGTCGGCCAGGGCGTCATGGTGCGAGGGCTCCCCGACGTGTGGGTGCGGCTCGGCCGATGTTGCACACCCGTGCCCGGGGACCAGATCATGGGTTTCGTTACCAGGGGACAGGGCGTTTCCGTTCATCGCTCGGACTGCCCGAACGCGCGGACGCTGGAACGCGAGCCCGAGCGGCTGATCGAGGTGACGTGGGCCGAGGGGAAGCCCACCTCCTTCATCGTGGCGATCATGGTCGAGGCCCTGGATCGCGTCCGGTTGCTCTCCGACGTTGCGACCAACCTCTCCGACAGCCACGTGAACATCCTCTCGGCCACGTCGGCGACGGGTCGCGATCGCATCACCCGGCTCCGTTTCACGTTCGAGCTCGCCGACATCGCCCACCTCTCGAGCGTGCTTGCCTCGGTGAAGCGCGTGGACGGCGTGTTCGACGCCTACCGCGTCGTCCCCGGCTGAGTCGTGCGGGTCGTCCTCCAACGGGTCCTCCATGCGGCGGTGACCGTCGGCGGGGAACAGGTCGCGTCGATCGCCCGCGGGTACCTGTTGCTCGTCGGGATCGGTTCTCAGGACGTGGACGACGAGGTCGAGCGGATGGCCGAGAAAGTCGCGAACCTGCGGGTCTTCCCCGACGACGGGGGCAAGACGAACCTGGCGCTCGCCGACGTCGGTGGCGAGATCCTCGTGGTCTCGCAGTTCACGCTGTACGCGGACGTTCGGAAGGGGCGGAGGCCGTCGTGGACCGAGGCGGCCGTGCCCGAGGTGGCGTCGGGGCGCGTGGAGGCGTTCGCCCGTGCGCTCGAGGCTCGCGGCTTCGCGGTGCTGCGGGGGGTCTTCGGTGCCCACATGGAGGTCGAGCTGCTCAACGACGGTCCGTTCACGTTGGTCCTGGACGCCGACACGATCTGACACGACCGGGACGCCCGCGAGCGTCCGATAGCATGAGCCCCTCATGTGGCGTGACGTCTTCGATCGCAACCCCTACGGCACGAACTGCTGGCTGCTCGCGGCCGACGGCAGCGACGAGACCGTGGTGGTGGATCTCGGGTTCGAGCCGGCACGGATCCGCGAGCTGCTGGACGCGGCCGGGAAGCACGCGGGCGCGGTATTGCTCACCCACGCCCACTTGGATCACGCCGAGGCGGCGGGCGATTTCGCGGGCGACGAGGTGCCGGTCTTCGTGCACGAGGCCGACGCCGTCGCGTTCCGCGATCCCGAGCGCTGGAACCCGGGGTTCGACAACCCGCTCACCGAGGTGAAGGACCTGCGGACGTTCACGGACGGCGACGTGCTCGAGTTCGGCGGCCTGCGCATCGAGGTGCAGCACACGCCGGGGCACACCCCGGGTCATTGCTGCTTCCGAAGCGACGCCTCCGTGCTCTCGGGCGACCTGGTCTTCGCCGGAGCGATCGGCCGGTCCGACTTCCCGAACTCGTCGCCACCGGACATGCAGCGCAGCCTGCGCCGGTTCCTCGAGCTGCCCGACGGGCTGCCGGTCTGGCCGGGACACGGCCCGGAAACCACGGTGGGCCGCGAGCGAGCGACGAACCCGTTCCTCCGAGGGGTCGGTTGATGGAGCTGGTCCCGCCTCGCGGCACCCAGGATCTGCTTCCCGATCGCGCCGACGCGATGTACGGGCTGTACGAGGCCGCGCACAAGACGGCGGAGCTGTTCGGGTTCCGCTACGTCGAGACCCCGATGTTCGAGCACACGGAACTCTTCGTCCGCACCTCGGGCGACACGTCCGACGTCGTCACGAAGGAGATGTACACGTTCGAGGACAAGGGCGGCCGGTCGCTCACGCTCCGTCCCGAGAGCACCGCGTCGGTGGTACGCGCCTACCTGACGCACGCCCAGGAGCTCCCGAACCCGTTCAGGTCGTACTACGTCGGCTCGGAGTTCCGGCACGGGCGACCGCAGGCGGGCCGGACCCGCGAGTTCCGGCAGTTCGGCATCGAGGTGATCGGCGTCGAGGGCGCGCAGGCCGACGTCGAGGTCATCGTGCTCGGAGAGCGGTACCTGCGCGAGCGCGGTCTGAGCCAGCACGTCCTGCACCTGAACTCGATCGGCGACGAGAATTGCCGGCCGGCCTATCGCGAGCGACTCGTCGACTACTTCGATCCGTACCGCGACCGCCTCGACGAGGACTGCCGAACCCGCCTTTCGAAGAACCCGTTGCGGGTGTTCGACTGCAAGGTCGACGGCGGGAAGGACTTCGTGCTCGCCGCGCCGACGATCGCCGAGCATCTGTGCGAGCCGTGCGCGACGCACTTCGCGGGGGTTCGGAAAGGGCTGGACGACGTGGGCGTGCCCTACCTGCTGAACCCCCGGCTGGTCCGCGGCCTTGACTACTACACGAGGTCGACGTTCGAGTGGGTGTCGAGCGCGCTGGCGTCGGATCAAGCATCGACGTTGAACGCCGGCGGCCGGTACGACGGGCTCGCTGAGGCGCTGGGCGGGCAACCGACCCCCGGCGTCGGGTTCGCCATGGGACTGGATCGCGTGCTGCTCGCGCTCGAGGCCGAGGGAGCGGCGTTGCCGTCCCCGCGTGCGCCGAGGTGCTTCGTGGTGGCGATCGGACCCGATGCGGGGGCGGCGAGCCGGTATCTGATCGCGGACCTCCGGAACGAAGGGATCTCCGCGGCGGGGAGCTACGAGGAGCGGCCGTTGAAGGCGCAGCTCAAGATGGCCGATCGTGCCGGAGCCGCGTTCGTCGCGATCGTGGGGGAGCAGGAGCTCGCGACGGGTACCGTCACCCTGCGACGGCTGGTCGACGGCGTGCAGAAGTCGGTCCCGACGGCAGACGTCGCGACGTGGTTGACCAAGCTCGACGGGTGGGTGGACTGAGATGGTGGACATGCGGACGGCCATGCGAACGCACGCGTGCGGGCAGCTCCGCGCGGGCGACGCCGGGGAGGACGTGGCGCTCTGCGGCTGGGTCGCGCACCGCCGGGACCACGGCGGCGTGACGTTCATCGATCTCCGCGACCGCGAGGGCGTGGTGCAGCTGGTGTTCCACCCCGACGTGGCTCCCGAGGCCCATGAGGCCGCGCAGTCCCTCGGCGCGGAGGACGTGGTGCGGGTGACGGGGGTCGTCCGTTCGCGACCGGAAGGCATGGTGAACCCTGCGTTGGACACCGGGGAGGTCGAGGTCGCGGCCAGCACACTGGAGCTCCTCTCCGGATCCGACACGCCCCCATTCCCGATCGAGGACCGGATCGAAGCGGGGGAGGATCTCCGTCTGAAGTATCGCTACCTGGACCTCCGCCGTCCGGAGATGACGACGGTCCTGCGGCTGCGTCACACGATCAATCGCATCATGCGCGAGCACATGGAGTCTCTCGGCTTCCTCGAGGTCGAGACACCACTCCTCACCCGCAGCACACCGGAGGGCGCCCGCGACTTCCTGGTGCCGTCGAGGATCTGGCCGGGCACGTTCTACGCGCTCCCGCAATCCCCGCAACAGCTGAAACAGATGCTGATGGTCGCGGGTCAGGACCGCTATTACCAGATCGTCCGATGCCTCCGGGATGAACGCACGACCGCCGAACGCGGGCTCGAGTTCACGCAACTCGACGTCGAGATGTCGTTCATCGATGAGGAGGACATCATCGGCGTGATCGAGCCGCTGTATGCGCGGATCGTCCGCGAGACGCAAGGCGTCGAGGTGAGCCCGCCGTTCCCGCGGTTGACGTACGACGAGATGCTCGAGCGGTTCGGCTCCGACAAGCCGGACCTTCGTTACGGCATGGAGCTGATCGACCTGGCCGACGTCTTCCGGGCGACCGGGTTCAACGCCTTCGCCTCGGTGCTGGGGTCGGGGGGCCGGGTGAAGGCGCTGGTCGCGCCGGGGGGCGGCTCGCTGTCTCGCAAGGAGCTCGACGATCTGGTCGCGGACACGAAGGGTCGTGGCGCGGCCGGTCTCGTATGGATGGTCGTCGAGCCGGATGAGATCCGCTCGCCCGTGGCCAAGTTCCTCTCGGAAGAGGAGCTCGACGGGCTGACGACCGCGACCGGTGCGGGCAAGGGCGATCTGATCCTGATCGTCGCGGACCGGGAGGATCGCGTGCACGTTGCGCTCGACGCGCTTCGCCGGAACCTCGCCGCTCGATTGGGCCAGATCCCCGATGGCGAGTGGGCGTTCTGCTGGATGACCCGCCCACCGTTGTTCGAATGGAGCGAGGACGACGACAAATGGACTTCCGTGCACCATCTCTTCACGGCGCCCGTCGACGACACCGATCTCGAGCCCTCGACCGCGAAGGCTCGTGCGTACGACCTGGTGCTCAACGGTTTCGAGATCGGTGGCGGCAGCATCCGTATCCATCGCTCCGACGTGCAGGCAAAGGTGTTCGATGTGCTCGGCATGTCTCACGACGAGTCGCGTGAGAAGTTCGGCCACGTCCTGACCGCGCTGGGATTCGGCGCCCCTCCGCACGGAGGGATCGCGATGGGGATCGATCGCCTGGTGATGCTCATGGCCGGCAAGGACGCGATCCGTGACGTGACGGCGTTCCCCAAAGCGCAATCCGGCGCCGATCCGCTGACCGGCGCCCCCGCTCCGGTCGATGACGTCCAGCTGCGCGACCTGGGGCTCCGGCTCGCTGAGCAACCCAAGAAGGAGAGCTGACATGGGTGTGTTGACCGATGACGCGATCCGATTGCTCCAGGGAAAGAACCTGGCCTATCTGGGGACCACGAACGAGGATGGGTCGCCGCACGTCATGCCGATGTGGGTGGATGTCGACGTCGAGCGAGACTTGGTCCTGCTCAACACCGAGGACGGCCGGCAGAAGGCGCGCAACGTCCGTCGTGACCCTCGGGTGATGATCGCGAGTCACGACCCGGCGAACCCGTGGCCCCCGCTGTACGTCCGCGGGGTCGTCGAGCGCATCACGACCGAGGGCGCCGACGAGCACATCGACTTCCTGTCCCGGAAATACAGCGGCGAGCCGTGGGTGCCGAAGCCCGATCAGGTCCGCGTGATCCTCGAGGTCCGTCCAGACCACGTCGCCTTCCCGCGCATCTGAGCCGATGGCCGAGCTCACCCCCCACGACGTGGCGCTGCTCAACGCCAGGAACTTCGCGCACTTCGTCACCCTGAACGAGGACGGCTCGGCGCACGCGGCGCCGCTCTGGATCGATGTGGACCACGACGGACACGTCCTGGTGAACAGCGCGGTCGGCAGGAAGAAGGACCGCAACATCCGACGCGATCCGCGGGTCGTTGTCTCCGTGCACGCACAGGACGATCCGTACTCGTGGACGGCGATCAGCGGCACCGTCGTCGCGATCGAGACCGGTGACGTTGCCGAGGAGCACATCGACTTCCTGAATCAGAAGTATCACGACGGCGAGCGCTGGGAGTACGTGCCCGGCCAGGTGCGCGTGCGCTATCGGATCCGCCCCGACAGCGTCGTCCGGGGGTAGACGGGTCGTGTCGGACGCCCCACTCGCCGCGCGGATGCGACCACGAACGTTCGAGGAGTTCGTCGGGCAGACGCACGTTGTTGGCCCGGGGACGGCGCTGACCAAGCTCGTCGACGGTGGCAACCTCCCGTCGATCATCCTCTGGGGACCGGCGGGCACGGGGAAGACGACCCTGGCGTATCTGCTGGCCAGCCAGGTGGGCGCAGACATGATGCAGCTCTCCGCGGTGTCGTCCGGCGTGGCCGACGCGCGCAAAGTCATGGAGGGCGCGAAGGGCGGGCTGTTCCGAACGGTCCTGTTCGTCGACGAGGTGCATCGCTGGTCGAAGGCGCAGCAGGACGTGCTGCTCCCCGCGGTCGAAGCCGGGACCGTGACGCTCATCGGCGCCACCACGGAGAACCCCTACTTCTCGCTGAACACGCCACTGCTCTCACGCTGCCTGCTGCTCAGGCTGGAGCAGCTCGGACTCGACGAGCTCAAGGCACTGATGCAGCGAGCGCTGGACGATCCCGAGCGGGGGCTCGGCACGATCAACGTGAAGGTCACCGATGAGGCGTTGGATCACCTGGCGGAGATCGCGGGGGGCGACGCGCGGATGGCGCTCACCGGTCTCGAGGCCGCGGTGCTCGCGGCCGAGGGCTCGGGCGAGACCGAGGTCACCCGCGACCGAGCGGCTGAGGCGGTGCAGCGCAAGGCCGTGGTGTACGACCGGCAGGGCGACGCCCACTACGACGTGATCAGCGCGTTCATCAAGAGCATCCGCGGCTCCGACCCCGACGCCGCCCTGTTCTGGCTGGCGCGGATGCTCGAGGCCGGCGAGGACGCGCGGTTCATCGCGAGGCGGATGATCGTGCACGCGTCGGAGGACATCGGGCTCGCGGATCCGCGCGCCCTGCTGATCGCGTCGGCCGCCGCCCACGCCGTGGAGCACGTGGGCCTCCCCGAGGCGAGGCTGAACCTCGCGGAGGCGGCGATCTATCTTGCCCGCGCTCCCAAGTCGAACAGCGTCACCACCGCGCTCGCGAAGGCCATGGAGGATGCGGCGAGCGCCGACGCCGTGCCGGAGCACCTCCGCGACACGTCGTATCCGGGCGCGAAGCGCCTCGGCCACGGGAAGGGCTACAAGTACCCCCACGACTTCCCCGGGCA
>JBBQVZ010000017.1:0-36420 GCA_038211015.1 Actinomycetota bacterium
CCCTGCGCCGACGCCGTTGGTGATCGAATACGTGAACGGCATCATCACGATCGTCAGGAGCGCCGGGATGCCGATCGCGGGATCTCGCCATGAGATCTCGCCCACCGCCTGCATCATGAAGTAGCCGACGATCACCAGGACCGGCGCGGTCGCCTCCTGCGGGATCACCCCCGCGATCGGTGAGAAGAAGATCGCAAGCAGGAACAGCACCCCGACGACCACCGACGTGAGCCCCGTGCGTCCGCCCTCGCTGATGCCCGCCGCGCTCTCGATGTACGTGGTGTTCGAGGACGAGGACGCGACCCCGCCGGCCGCCGC
Source organism: Actinomycetota bacterium (assembly GCA_038211015.1). Classification (GTDB taxonomy): domain Bacteria; phylum Actinomycetota; class UBA4738; order UBA4738; family HRBIN12; genus JBBQVZ01. The sequence goes on from JBBQVZ010000017.1 coordinate 319, forward strand.
CGCGACGGAGTCGACCAGCAGGACCCGGTTGATGCCGGGGAGCTTGCCTTCTTCATCCAGCAGACCGGCCTCATCGGCCAACCCCACCACGGTGCCCATGGTGTCGAAGAAGTCCGAGAGCATCACCGCGAGGATCGCCGCCGCCGCGGTGGCGATCCCGAGGACGTCGAACACACCGAAGTTGACCTTGCCGAACAGCCCGAAGTCCGGGGACGCGACGATCTTGTCGGGGATCACCGCGATACCCGGATCGAACACGGCGGAGTTGCCGAACCCCTGGTTCACGATGATCGCGAAGACCGTCGTCGCCAGGATCCCGATGAGCAGACCGCCCTTCATCTTGCGCGTGACCAGCGTGGCGGTAAGCCCCAACCCCACCACGAACACGAGGACCTTGAGGTTCGACAGGTTCGGGTTCAGCGTGATCAGGGTGGCGGGGCTGCCGACCACGATGCCGCCGTTGACCAGACCGATGATCGCGAGGAACAAGCCGATCCCGATCCCGATCGCCCGTTTCAGGTCCATCGGGATGGCGTTCAGGATGGCCTCGCGGAACCCCGTGAGCACCAGGAGCGTGATGATGACGCCCTCGATCGCGATGACGCCCATCGCCTGCGGCCACGTGAGCCCCAGCGTGGCGACGAGCGTGAACGCGACGAACGCGTTCAGCCCGAGTCCCGCCGCGATCGCGAACGGGTAGTTCGCGTAGAGGCCCATGGCGAGGGTCATGACGCCCGCCACGAGGGCCGTCACGGTCAGGACCTGCGGGAAGGACAGCGTCGTCCCTGCACCGTCGGCAACCTGGCCGAGGATCGTCGGGTTCACGAACAGGATGTACGCCATCGTCAACCACGTGGCGAACCCGGCGATGATCTCGGTTCGCACGGACGATCCGCGCTCCGAGATCTTGAAGAAGCGGTCGAGCCCGCTGATGCGCGGGTCTCCCACCTTGATCACCCTATCTTGATCGGTCGTGGCCATGGCCCTCCCCCACTAGCCTTGCCGGCTCGAGGCATGCCGGCGGTCCTTCGGGGAAGGCCGAACGAGCATAGGCAGCTCGCCGATACGGCGCAATCGGGCATCGGTCGGTAAGCTTGCGCACCCGACACGCGACGAGAGGGTGCACACGTGGCAGGAGGCAACCAGGGCGGACGCGGCTCGAGCGATGATGGACGCCGCCTGACCAAGGCCGAGCGGCGGGAGGAGGCCAGGCTCCAGCGCGAGGAGATCCAGCGCCGGATGGCCGGCCGGCGCCGGAATCGGACGATCGGACTCGTGCTCGTGGTGGTCGCCGTCATCATCGCCGTCGTCGCGGTCTTCCTGACCTCGGGAGGAGACGACACGTCCGTCGCCGGCATCCCGTCGGCGGACACCCTCCTGTCCCAAGCCGCTGCGGCCAAGGACGCGGCCGGCTGCGACACCGTCCAGGAAACGGCCAACTACGACGATGCGCCGGGCGACGACCCCCAGATCGACCATCAGCACTTCGGCTCGGGGATCGCGAAGCCGGACCTGTCGACGTACGCGACCATCCCGCCCGCATCCGGCCCGCACGACCCGATACCGCTCCCCGCAGAGGTCTACGACTCGCCCCCCGACCCCTATCAACCCATCCACTCACTGGAGCACGGAGGCGCGATCGTCTGGTATTCCCCGGATGCGGACGCAGCGAAGATCGCGGATCTGAAGGCGTTCTACGGGCAGCAACTGTCCGACGTCGGCATCGGGCAAGATCGCGTGATCGTTGCCCCGTACGACTACCCCGACCAAGGCGACGCGGGCCAACTGCCCGCCGGCGTGCAGATGGCGCTCGTCTCGTGGCACCGCCTCCAGACCTGCGCCAGCGTGAGTCTGCCGGTCGCCTTCGATTTCACGTCGCAGTACGAGTTCCCGGTGTACGACGGACGGACGTACAAGGGCGTCGCCCGCGAGCCCGGCGCCGCGATGTAGCCATGGCGAACAAGAGGAAACGGAAGCCGCGGCGTCCTCCCACCACGGGGCCCGGGACGCCTGCCGCGACGCCGAGGTCGGGCGGAGGGGCGAACCCAGAACGCCGGGAGCGCAAGGAGCAGGCCCGACAGGCGAGGGAGGCGGCGCGCAAGCGGGCGCAGCGATCGGCTCGCCTCCGCCGTCTCACCACGTTCGCCGTGATCGGTGCCATCGGCGTCGGGGTCGTGTTCTTCCTGCAACGCGCGGCGAGCCCTCGCCCGATCTCGCAGTTCGCGGTCGACGCCGCGGAGGCCGCGGGCTGCGCGATCGAGACGCCGGTCGCGAGCGCCCCCGGGAGCCTGCACCTCGATCCCGGAGCGAACTACACCTACGACGAGCATCCGGCGACGTCCGGGTACCACGACCCGAGCCCCCTCAACATCCCGCCACGTGTCTACCCGGCTCCGATCCAGGAGACGCAGGCCGTGCACAACCTGGAGCACGGCGCCGTGATCATGTACTACCGGCAGTCGGGCGACGGTGCGCTGCCGCAGGCGATCGTCGACCGGCTGACGACGATCGCGAACACCGGCCACAACGTGATCTTGGCGCCGTACGAACCGTTGCCGGAGGGAACCGCGCTCGCGCTGAGCGCGTGGAACAAGCTCCAGACATGCCCCGATACCGTTACCGGACCCCAGGCCAGGGACATCGCGCGAGGGTTCATCGAGGCGTACCTCTGCACCAGCAACGCCCCGGAAGGAAACCTGGGCGAGGGCTGCTGACGGACGCGAGCGCGTCTCCCGAGGGCGGCGCTCAGGATGTCCGGCAGGTCCCGCCGCTTCCGCACGTGATCGTTCCGTGCTCGAACGTCGCGAACTCGGACCCGTTCTCGCGCCTCTGTACCCGGGACGTCGGGAACCCCAGCGGTCCGCCGGCGCCGCCCTGGGCACCGTACGTCTGCATCACGTTCCCCCACAGCGCGAACGCGCCCGATCCACCCTTCCAGTAGACGCGCCCATGCTCGAAGTCCGCGCGCGAACAACCCTCCGGACAGGCGGAGCCCTGGTGCGTTCCGATGTTGAGCGGATCCGCGACGGGCAGCCCGAGCAGACCCGGGGCACCGCCCGCGACCAGGTATTCCTCATAGAGAGGCCCCTTCAGCCACACGGTCACGTCCAGCCCGCCGTTGCGATAGATGGCCCCCGACTGGAACCGCTGACGAGTTCCACCGGGAAGCACCTTCGCGACGGACGTGGGAAGTCCGGGCTCGCACATCAGCGCGTCGTACTTCGAGCGGATGGCCCCGACCACGTTCTTGTCGACGTTGATCCACACACGGTCGTCGGGCAGTGCGAGCGCGGAGCGGAGCTCGCTCCCGGAGATGGTGGCGTCGCCGCCGGCGCCGCGGACCACGGCATCTTCGATCCGGCCGGAAACGCCGCGATCGATGTTGCCGAATCCCGAGATCGCCCCGATGTCTCCCGTGTAGGGAACCAGGGCGGTGGTGAGAGCGGCGGCCGTGAACTGACGGCTCCAATCGGTCCACGGGTTGGCGGCGGTGTAGTCACCCGGGTCGCAGACACCCGCCAGGTATGGGTACGCGGCGAGCGGCGTCCCCCACTGCACGTTCAGGTCCTCCGTGTGACCCCCGTCCGACGCGCTGAACACCGTCAGCGCGACGGCCCCCTTGTAGGTCACGATGGAGCCGGAGGTCGACCGGACCGCCTTCACCCATCGCCGCCCGTCGAGGCCTCCCTCCTTGTCCCATCCGATGTACACCTGATCGTTCGAGCCGTCGGTGAGATGGCAGTTGCAGGACGGCTGCACGCCGTACTTCCGGACCTTGTACAGCGCGAAGCTTCGAGCCGCGACCGCCTGGGCGCGGAGAGCGTCCAAGGGCCAGCTGCTCGGCACCTCACCGATCCCCAGCAGGTACTCCTCGAACGGCACCCGCAGGATCGATCGCAGGGAGCAGCCGTGCGCACACGCGGTGAGGTTGAACTCGAGCGTGCCGCGGTTGTATGTGGCCCCGCCCTCCGGCATGGTCACGCGCGCGCCGTGGTCGGCATACGTCGCGAACAGGTCGGACGACTCGCTTCCCCAGGTCGTGCCGCCGACCACGTCGCCGGCCGCGTCGTGGACCTCGTAGGCCCCGTCCACGGATCTGACGACCCATGTCTCGCCCGCGGGGATCTTCCCCACCAGGGTGCCGCCGACCGGCTGCTTCACCGACAGGCGCACCGGTCCGGCATCCGCCGTCAGATGGAGGGCGGCCTCCGCCGCGGCCAGCGCGATCCGGATGTCACCGGGTTCCTCCGCGATCCCTGCAACGGTCGTGCCGCTGTAGAAGTGCGTGAGGATCTTGGTCGAGGACCAGCCGTGGGCCGCCAATCCATACGCACCCCACTGGGAGAGACCGAGCCCGTGGCCCCATCCGCTGCCGTAGAACGTGAACGGTTCGCCCGCGCGCGCTGATGCCGCGGGGGCGATGGAGGCGGCCGAAACGGCCACGACGAGGGCGAACGAGCGGATGCGTCGCATGGAAGAGGTTTTCCCGGTCGGAACCGGCACCGTAACACAGCGTTCCCGTCGGATCGGCGAAGCTACTCCGAGACCGCCTCCGTGCCCGCGGGCACGCGTGCGCCGTCCAGCTCCGCACCGTCGGGTACCCAGGAGCCTTCGCCCAGAACGCATCCCATGAGCGTGGCGCCCGAGCCCACCCGCGAGTTGGGCCCGAGCACCGATGCCACGATGCGCGCATCTCCGTCGATCTTGACCCCTCGATGGATCACCGAATCGTCGACCTGAGCCCCGCCTCCGATCACTGCGCCCGGCCCCACCGCGACCCAGCGCCCCAGATGCGCTCGCAGGTCGACGTCGGCCGTGGGGTCGACCCAGGGGGCCGGATAGAAGACGCCCCGCACCTTGCCCTCGAACAGATCGAAGTGCGCCTGGAGGTATTGGGCCGGCGTCCCGAGATCGAGCCAGTAGGGATCCGACAGGAACCCGAACACGTCGTGTCCCGCGGCGATCACGGCCGGAAACACGTCGCGCTCGATGGAGACGTTCTCGCCGGCGGTCCATCCCGTGAGGACCATCGGGTCCAACAGGTAGGTCCCCGCGTTGATGTCGCCCGGGACGGGAAGCTCGGGCTTCTCCCGGAACTCCCGCACCCGACCGTCCACCTCCGTCAGGACCAGACCGAACGCCCTCGCGTCCTCCACGTGATGAAGAGCGATCGTGACTTCCGCGCCACGTTCGCGGTGGAGCGCGAGCATCGCGGTCAGGTCCAGGTCGGTGAGGATGTCGCCGTTCAACGCGAAGAACGGTTCGTCGCCCAATGCAGCGAGGGCGTTGACGATCGCGCCGCCGGTGCCGAGCGGCGCGGTCTCGGTGATCCACGTGATCGCGGGGTCACCGTGTCGCGACTCGATGAAGGGATCGAACATCGCCTCCAGGTAGGGCGAGGACAGGACCACCTCGTGGACGCCATGGCGTGCGAGGTGGTCGAGGACGTGATCGAGCGAAGGCCGATCCATCAACGGAACCAGGGGCTTCGGGATGGTCTCGGTCAGGGGACGCAGACGGGTGCCCTCGCCCCCGACGAGCACGACGGCCTTCATCCCGCGAACCTCCCCTTGAGCCAGGCGATCTCTGCCCTCGCGCGAAGGGCCGTCCACGCGAGCGGCAACGTCAGTCTCCGCCATCCCGCGGCGCGGTGCTTGCGGTAGTACCGATAGATGCTCGCGGAGTGCATGACCGTCATCCGTCGGGACCGGCCGGTCGACACCCCGAGCGCGTGGAGGATCTCGACGCTCGGCGTGAAGAGGACGGACCATCCCGCATCACGGAGCCGCGTGGCGAGATCGAGCTCCTCCCCGAAGAGGAGGAAGGACTCGTCGAGCATCCCGACCTCGTCGAACACCTTGCGGGGCAGCAGCATGCAGGCGCCGGACACCCAGTCGACCTCACGCTCGGTCGTGCGGTCCCACCCTTCCATGTGGTAGCGGCGGGAGAATCGGTTGCCGGGCAGGAACGGCCCCAGGAAGCCATGGCCCATCGCGTCGACGACGCTCGGGAGCGGCCGCCCGCTCGGATACACGGTCCCGTCCAGGTTGCGGATCATCGGCCCGACGATCCCCACGCGCGGGTGGGCTCGAGCGACGGCGACGTAGTCGGCGAGCGTGCCCGCCCACCATTCGGTGTCGGGGTTCAAGAGCAACACGTAGGGCGCGAGGGTCTCGCGTATCCCCTGGTTCCACGCCGGCGAGAGGTACACGTTCTCCGCGTTCTCGATCAGGCGCGCCCATGGATGCGCGGCCATCGCCTCCGTGTGGCTGCCGTCGACCGAGGCGTTGTCGATCACCAGGACGTCGGTGGCGATATCCCCGCGATGTGCCTGGAGGGACGCCAGGCATCGTTCGAGGTAGTCCCCGGTGTTGTAGTTGACGATGACGACGGCGAGCTCCGCCGCGTCCGGAGCGATCATCGATGAGGCGTCTGCGCGACCAGCACGATGCCCACCATGATGCAGAACACGCCGGCCCAGCGCAGCACAGGGATCGTCTCGTTCAGCACGAACTTGTCGGCAAGCAGGATCAAGACGTACGTGAGCGACGCGAACGGGTATGCGAACGAGAGCGAGGTCCGCGAGAGCACGGAGAGCCACACGATCGCGGACAACCCGAAGAGGAAGAGCCCGCCCCATACGGCGGCTGTGGTCACGACGTCCTTGATCGAAGACGCCGACAGCTGGAGCGCGCCGGAGTTGTCGGCGACCTGATTCATGCCGTGCTTCAGCGTGAGCTGGGCGCCGGCGGCGAGCAACACGGAGAACAGGATCAGTCCGATCAACATGGCGGGTCGCTTCCCTTTCGCTCGGGCGATGTCCTCGGTCGGGGCGCTCACAGGTCCTCGACCTCGGCTTCGACGACGACTTCGATGTGCTCCTGCACGCGGGGAACCTCGATCACCTCGAACAGGTACCGCTGCGTCTGGACGTGGAACAGATGTCCGGTCGCCCGCGACGACAAGCCGACCGTGACCCAGTACTTGCCGGCCGTGTACGGGAACGAAGGGATGCGGAACCGCACGCGCTTCTTCCCGTCGAAGCGACCGATCACGATGCCGTGGGTCGAGGTCCTCTCCTCGATCACCGGGTGGTTCGTGGCGCCGTCCAGGACGGCGAAGTCCACGTCCAAGTCGTCCACGGGCTCGTTCGTTCGAACGTCGATCTGGATCGTCAGCGGGTCGTCCCGGAGCACCGGACCCTCCCCGGCGCCGGAAGCCCGGATCAGCTCCACCGCCGCGATCTCGGCCTCTCGGGTTCCCTCCTCCGCGACGAATCCCGGATCCACGCCGCCCAGGAGCACGTACCGCATCTCGCGGACCACATCGTCGGGCAGTCCGATCGCGTGGATGCGACCGTGGTCGAGCATCACGGCGCGGTCGCACACCTCGCGGACGGTGTCGAGCGCGTGCGTCACCAGCACGATCGTGCGGCCCTCGGCTTGGAAGCTCCGGACCCGATCGAGGCACTTCGCCTGGAACGCCTCGTCGCCGACGGCGAGCACCTCGTCGATCAGCAGGATGTCGGGTTCGACGTGCACGGCTACGGCGAACCCAAGCCGGACCAACATGCCCGACGAGAAGAACTTCACCTGGTTGTCCATGAAATCCTGGAGCTCGGCGAACGCCACGATGTCGTCGTATACCCGGTCGGTATCCTTGCGCGAGAGCCCCAGGAACGAGGCGTTCAGGTACACGTTCTCGCGACCCGTGAGCTCCGGATGGAAGCCCGCCCCGAGCTCGAGCAACGCCGCGACCCGGCCGCGATAGCGGATCACGCCGGACGTCGGGCGCAGGATCCCGGCGATGCATTTCAACAACGTGGTCTTGCCCGAGCCGTTGTGGCCGATCAATCCGAGCGACGACCCCTCCTCGACCTCGAAGGCGATGTCGCGGAGCGCCCAGAAGTCCTCGGCCCGCATCCGGCCCGAGAGCACGCGTTGCTTCAACGAGCTCGGACGCTCGCGGAACAACCTGAAGACCTTGGAGACGTCCTCGACCTCGAGCGCCGTAGTCACAGCTCCTCCGCGAAGTCGCCGGAGAGACGGAAGAAGAGCCGCCACGTGTAGAGGAGGAGTAGGAGCGAGAACGCCAGCACGGCGAGGATCACGCCGGCGAGCCAGAGCACGCTCCCCTCCGGGAGCACCCGGATTCCGTCCGGCGACACGTAGAAGTACAGCGCCCGCTGGAACCCCGAGATGATCGGCATCAGCGGGTTCAACAGGTACACCGTCCACAACCACGGCGCCGTCGACCCCATCACCTTCTCCTGGACGATGCCACCGGGGTACACGATCGGCGTCATCCAGAACCACACGAGCAGTGCAAGCCCGATCAGGTGCTGGACGTCCCGGTACCGAACGTTCAGCGCGGAGACCCAGAACGTCAGCGCCGTCGTGAACACCACGAGCGTCACGAACGACAGCGGGTAGAGCACCAGCGCCTCCACGTGGAAGCCGTAGCTGGTCGCGAGGATGAACACCAGCAGGACGGCCGACTGCAGCACGAAGTCCACGAGCGCGACGCCGACCACCGAGAGCGGCAGGATCTCGCGGGGGAACGCCACCTTCTTCACGAGGTTCCCGTTGTCGATCACGGACCGGGTGCCGTTCCCCACTGCCACCGAGAACAGGTTCCACACCAGCAGGCCCGATAGCAGGAACACCGGATAGTGCGGGGTCGAATTGCCCATGACCTTCACCACGAACGTGAAGACCGCGAGGAAGACGATGGGGTTCAGGACCGACCAGACGGCGCCGAGCAGCGACGCCGTGTACTTGACCTTCAGCTCCTTGCGAACCAGGTTCAGCAGGATCTCTCGATAGGTGTACAGCTCGCGGACGCGCGAGACCGGCCGCAGTGAGAGCGACTCGGACGTGCGTTCGGTGACGCTCAGTGCGGTGGCGATGTCGTGTCTCCTCGGGTGGATGCGCAGGTCAGACGCGGTGCGTTCGAGTCTAGCAACGGGCGACGGTCCGACTTCGGAAGTTCTATGACGTTCCGCGGAAGGTGGCCAGCGCTCGTGCGTAGCTCACGCCGAGCCCTTCGCGCAGATCCGCCTCGTCGGCCCCGAGGTCGGCGAGCGCCTTGCCCCAGATCGCCAGGGCCTTGTGGGCGGGGTCGCGGACGAGCCTCAGCGTCTCCTCGATCGCGTGCTCGTAACCCTTCGCGTTCGCCTCCGACGTGCGGACCGCCTCGACGCGTGCACGTGCGGCCTCGCCCATCCGCGCCCGAAGGTCGGGATCTTCCAGCAGCGAGCGGATCCGTCCAGCCAGCTCGGAAGGGTCCGTCGGGCCGGGCGCCACTCGGAGCAGGGAATCGTCCGGTACGTCCAGGTATGTGCCGGTGGCGCTGACGATCGACGGCTTCCCCGCCTGCATCGCGCGGATCAGCGACCCACTCACCTCGCCCCGATGGGGGAAGCGAAGATCCACGACGACGTCCGCCGCCCCGATCCATCCGAGGAAGTCGTCGTCGGAGACGTCCGTCGCCAGGGTGACGCGTTCTCCAAGGCGGGCGGAGTCGACCACCCGGTCGACGTCGTAGCCCTCGATGCGCCTGCCGATCAACGCGACATGCACCACGTCGTCGAGCTCGCCCGCGGCGCCGAGCACAGCGTCCAGCCGCTTCGCCTCGTTGAGGTCGCCGGGGGCCACGACCAACGATCGCATGCCCTTCGCCTCCAGCATGGCGCGAAGTTCGCGACCGCGATCGACCCCACGGCGCATCTCGGCCTCCGACTCCACGATCGGATGCGGCACGACGAAGACCGGGGTGCGGCAGCCGGCCTCCTCCAGGTAACGCTTGCAGAACGCCGAATGCACGATGATGCCGCGGGCCCTGCGAGCGACGTGCGCGCACCAGGGCTCGCGCAGCGGCTCGTTGCGAACGATGTCCGGTGAGCTGAGGTTCTGCCGGAGCGCAGCGGCTTCGCGGGTGGCCATGAACCCGAGCGGATCGCCGAGCGTTCGCAACCCACGGACGAAATCATCCAGCGCCAGGTCGTGCAGCACGATCAGCGACGCCTGGGCGAGGAACGCGGCGCGGTAGGCCTCCAGATGGAACTCCACGTTGTTGCCGAGCTCGAAGACTCCGAGGCGGTAGCCGGGGAGCCGCGGCGCGTCTTTCGGCTCGATCGGCCAGAGCACGTCCATGCGGTGCCGGTCGAAGAACCCGATGCGGCGCAGGCCCTCCAGCACCGCCCGGTCGTACGTCGCGACGCCGGTCCGGGCCGGTGGCAGCGGTCCCGAGAACACCAGCTCGCCCACGGACCCGGGGGCCGCGGGCGCGGCGCGGCGTGCGAGCTTGCCGACGACGTCGCGGAGCATCAGTCGAGCAATCGAGCGACGACGTCCGGCCAACGGGGAACCTCGGTGCGGACGAGCGCGTTCCCGGCCGCTCCCAGCCGCGACGCCAGGTCGCGATCGGCGTGCAGCCGATCGAACGCGTCGGCGATCGCCCTAGGCTCGGGCGCCGCCACCAAACCGGTCTCGCCGTCCATGACGAACTCGAGCGGACCGCCGCTGTCGGCGAGCGTCACGACGGGACGGTCCGCGGCGAACCCCTCGAGCGTCACGTAGCCGTAGTCCTCGTCGAACGGACCGTAGTAGACGCCCAGCGCGGCCTCGTACAGCTGGAACAGACGATCGTCGGTCACGTCGATCTCGAACCGCACGCGCTGCTGCAGACCCAGGCGCTCAACCTGATCGCGAAGCGACTGCTCGTCCGGACCCTTGCCGACCAGGACGAGCGTGACCGCAGTCTTCACGTGCTGCATCGCGTCGACCACGAGCGATTGCCGCTTCAAGCTCTCCATGCGGCTCGGGAACAGCACGTACTCCCCGAACGGTCCGGACGGCTCGTCCATCAGGTGCTCCATGACGGGCGACGGGTGGTACAGCACCTCCGCCGGGATGCGGAGCGACGTCCACAGCCGCTCTTTCACGTTCTTCGAGTTGGTGAACACGCGCTTGGCCTCGTTCAGCGCGAGCCGGTCGGCGTTCCACACCATGTCCCTGACCGCGGGACCGTCCTCCTGCCTGGACAGATCCGCGTACTGCGGGTGATCCCACAGCTCGTACGCGGTTCGATGCTGATGCATCAGCCAGACGATCTTGCGCTCGTGCTCCACCAGGTACGCGGGGAACTTCAAGCCGACGACAGCGTCGACCTTCAGCGCGTTCGACTCCGTGATGTCGAAGCTTCGCCACACCGCCATCTGGTGCGCGAGCTGCGACGCGGGATACCACTTACCGGCGATCTGCACCAGGTCGGCCTCGTGGCCCGCCGCACGCAACGCGCGCACCAAGCCCTCGGCGTGCGTCTCGGCGCCGCCGCGAACGAACGCGGTCTGCGGGTGAAGGACGGCGACCCTCATCCGGAGGGGTCCGTCTCCGGATCCGAGCCGCTCGGCTCGACCTCGGCGCGCAGGCGGGCGAGCTCCGCCTCGACGGCCATCAGCCGCTCCGCGAGACTCGTGGTCAGCTCGGCGTGATCGGCGAGCAGCCGGTCGTAGCGCCACGAGATCGGCCTCGCCACTCGGAACATCCGGTACTTCAGCTGTCGTCGCCAGCGCGAGGTCGACGCCAGGTTGCCCTCGCCCTGCGGGATGATCACCTTCTCGTCGGCACGGAGCTGCATCGAAAGGTCGTGAAGCCGGTCTCGGACCTCGGGGGTGTCCATGCGAGCGCGAGACACTCGCTCCTGGGCCCAATAGAGCTCACGGGAGAGATCGTCGATCGCGGGGTCGTGGTCGGAGGTTGCGGCCATCGGCGCAGGTCAGCGTAGCATCCGGCCGGTCGCCGCCCGCTCAACCGACGTCGTCTGCCATGACTCCGGCGGACGCCGAGCCGATCCACTCCGCCACAGCTTCATCCAGGCCGGGGAGCGGTTCGATCCCGATGTGCTCCAGGTAGGCGCTCGCCAGGGCGGAGTTGGCCGGACGCGGAGCGACCAGACCGAGCGCCGCGAACTCCTGCGGCTCGACCGTGCCGGGCAGACCGCCGATCGTACGGGCGCGCTCCAGGACGTCGAACCAGCACGCCGGGTCGGACCCGGCCAGGTGGTACGTGCCGAACCGGCCGGTGAGCAGGAGCGGCAGGATCCGATCCGCGAGATGCCGAACGAACGTCGGCGATCCGGTCCGATCGCGGATGCCGCCCGCGCTCTCGCCCTTGCGGAGCCGTTCGACGGCTCCGCTCGCGTAGTCGTCGCCGGCACCGTAGACGTAGCTCGTCCGCACGATGAAATGCTCCGGCACCAGATCTCGCACGAACCCCTCAGCCGCGAGCTTCGTCCGCCCGTACACGGAGAGCGGGTGCGGCGTGTCCATCTCGTCGTACGGCATGCCTTTCATGCCGTCGAAGACGTAGTCGGTCGAGACGTGGAGGATCGCGGCCCCGCACGCTCGCGCCGCGAGCGCGACCTGTTGGGCCGCGAGCGCGTTGTCGCGGGTCGCGCGCGAAGGATCGGTCTCGCACGCATCGACCCCGGTGAACGCCGCGAGGTGCACTATCGCGTCGGGACGGAGCAACGGGATCGTCTCCATCACCGCTTCGTGATCACCGACGTCGAGCTCACTGTGCGTGAACGCGTGAACCTGGTGGTGAGGCGGCATCTGCTGCAGGAACGCTCGCCCGAGGCCACCTGCGGCCCCGGTGATGACCAGCCTCACAGACCCGCCTCCGCCGCACGCGGCTCCGTCACGACCGGCACGTCGTGCGCCTGTCGAAGCCAGGAGAGGTGATCTCGATACCACTGAACGGTACGTGCGAGCCCGTCGTCGAATGGCACCTTCGGTTCCCATCCCAGCCCGCGAAGGCGTTCGGATCGCAGACCGTAGCGGAAGTCGTGGCCGGGGCGATCGGCGACGAACGAGATCTGCGACCCGGGCACACCGGCCAACGCGCAGACACGCCGCGCGAGCTCGAGGTTCTCCAACTCGAATCCGCCGCCGATGTTGTAGATCCCACCGGGCTCGCCGTGCTCGAGCACCGTGAGCGCGGCCGCGGTCCAGTCCGTGACGTAGAGGAACTCGCGGCGCTGTCGCCCCTCGCCGTAGACGGGGACGGAGCGGCCCTCGAGGGCACAGATGGAGAACGTCGGCACCACACGCTCGATCTGCCGAGGCCCGAACGCGTTGGTGCCGCGGACGGTCGTGACCGGTGCCCCATACGTCACGACGTAGGCGCTGCACAGCAGGTCGGCCGCCGCCTTGCTCGCCGCGTACGGACTGGCGGGCCGGAGCGGATGATCTTCGTCGAACACGCTGTCGCCCGGATCACCCGGGCCGTAGACCTCGTCGGTCGAGAGCATGAGCATGCGGACGTCGTGCTTGCGGCTCGCTTCGAGGACGGCCTGCGTGCCGAGGACGTTCGTCCGAAGGAACGCACCTGGGTCGTCGATGCTCCTGTCGACATGGGACTCGGCGGCGCCGTGGATCACGGAGTCCGCGGCGGCGACCAACCCGTCGACCAACCCAGTGTCGGCAACGTCCCCCAGGACGAACCGCAGCCGGGGATCGCCGTCGTGGACCTCGAGGTTCGCGCGGCTGCCGCCGGTCGAGAGCCGGTCGAGCACGGTGACCGTCGTCGACGGACGTTCGAGCAACGCATCGACGAGGTGGGAGCCGATGAATCCGGCTCCGCCCGTGACGAGGACGTTGGTGTCGGGAGTCATGGTGAGTTCTTCGGAGAGAGACCGGGAACGACGGCAGTCTACCCTTCATCTTGGCCGTGATCTTGGCCGTGATCTTGGCCCGGCGCCTGATCGGAGGTCGTCGCGACGGCCGCCTCCCGCAGCACGACGGCTGTCGATCGGGCCGTTGCTTCCCACGTGAATCGCGATGCTCTCGCCACCCCGGCGGCGGAGAGCACCGCCCGCAGGTCCTCGTCGGCGACCATCTCCGAGAGTGCGGCGGCGATCGCGTCGACGTCCGAGGGATCGACCAGGACGGCGGCTTCGCCCGCCACCTCGGGCAGCGACGAGACGTTCGACGTCAGGACGGGCACCCCCGCCGCGAAGCCCTCGAGCACCGGGAACCCGAACCCTTCGTAGAGCGACGGATACGCGAGCACCGTCGCACCGGAGAGGAGCGCGAGCTTGTCGCGCTCGCTCACGTAGCCGGTGCGGACGATGCGCTTGCGAACGCCCTCCGGAAGCAGCTCGATCGTGGCATCGAGTCGCTCGGTCGCCTCCGGGAACCAACGGACGGGCCCACCGGCGATCACCAAGGACAGCTGACGCGCGTCGCTCTTCGCGAACGCCCGCACGAGGTGCTCGAGGTTCTTCCGTGGCTCGATGCCTCCGACGAACAACACGTACGGACCGGCGACGCCGTGACGGCGGCGGGCGGCGTCGGTCGCCGACTCCGGAACCGGGGCGAAGGCTTCCGCATCGACGCCGTGATGCACCACGTGGACCCGGTCGCCCACCACCGGGAACGCGTCGCGAAGATCGGCCGCCGCCGAGGCCGACGGAACGACGATCGCCGGCGCCTCCGCGAGCGTCGCGGCGAAGCGCCGGCGCCAACGCTCGTCGATGTGTGGCGCCGACTCCGGGAAATGCTGGAAGGCGAGGTCGTGAACGATCGGGACCACACGGTCGGAGTGACTGGTGGCGGGTGCGAGGAAGTTCGTGGCGACGAACAGGTCGAAGTCGATGAGCCATTCCACACGCGGGATGCCCAGGCGGTACGAAGCCGGCTGGAAGATCCGTGCAGGGAACCGTGACGCCTTCTCGGTGAGGTTCCGTGCGCGCACGTCGGTGAAGAACCTGCGCGGTCGAAGGAGCCCGCGCGCATGCAGGTACCACGCGACGTACTCATCGTCGGGGTCGGCGAGCGGGAGGTGGCGGATGAGCTGTTGGGTGTACTGGCCCACGCCGGTCCGCCGAGGATCGAGCGCCGGCCGAGCATCGATCGCGACACGCACGCGTGAAGGCTAGCGGAGACTCAGTCGAGCTCGACCCGGCTCTGGTCGCCGACGACCAAACGGTGCACGCCATCGGTGCCGGAATGCAGCACCTCGACGTTGCGACCGAGGATCGACGCGGCGAGGCCGTGCACGTCCACGATCTGGCAGCCCTCCATGACGATCGAATCCTCAACCGCGCTCCGCAGGATGCGCACGTCGCGCTCGATGGAGACGTTCGGGCCGACGACGGAATCCTCGATGACCGCGTCCGGGCCGATCGCGACCGGACCTCGCAGCTCGGAACGGATGACCTTGGCACCGCGGGCGAGCCGAACGCTTCCCTCGAGCGTCGAGCGTTCGTCGACCTCGCCCTCCACGCTCGCACGAAGGACCGAGAGCATCACGCGGTTCGCCTCGAGTAGATCCGAGGGCCGTCCGGTGTCCTTCCACCAGGCGCTCACCATCTCCGCGCGCACCGTCTTGCCGTGGTCGATCAGCCACTGGATCGCCTCGGTGATCTCGTACTCACCCCGCCACGAGGGCACGAGCGTGTCGGCAGCCTCCAGGATCGAGTCGTCGAACAGGTACACGCCGACGAGGGCCAGGTCGCTCACGAACGACTTCGGCTTCTCGACCAGCCGCACGACGCGATCGCCTTCCAGCACCGCGACGCCGAACCGCTCGGGCTCGGGGACGCGCGCGAGGAAGATCTGCGCATCGGGTCGGGTCCGTTCGAACTCGTCGACGAAACGCTTCAGCCCCTCGAGCAGGACGTTGTCGCCCAGATACATCAGGAACGGCTGGCCCGCGACGAAGTCGCGGGCTGTGATGACGGCGTGCGCCAGCCCGAGCGGCTCGTCCTGCTGGATGTAGGAAACCGAGAGCCCCCACGCCGAGCCGTCGGCGACCGCGGCGCGGATCTCCTCGCCCGTCTGCCCGATCACGATCCCGACCTCGGTGATGCCTGCGTCACGGATCGCCTCGAGCGCATGGAACAGGATCGGCGCGCCCGCCACCGGGATCAGCTGCTTCGCGTTGGTGTGCGTGAGGGGCCGCAGCCGCGATCCCTCACCCCCCGCGAGGATGAGCGCCCGCATCAGGACTCCGGCGCGATGCAGTCCGTCGAGCCGCCGCCGCTGCCGACCGGCTGCAGGTCGAAGCTGCCCGTGATGAACACCGCGACCGGACTCCCCCGCAGCGTTTCGACCGGCACCTCGAGCAGCTGCAGGTTGGGGAAGTACCTCTGCACCACCTGTGCGTCACTCAGATATCCGGGCTTGTACGCGATGACCGAACCCTTCACGTCGGCGCCGTACGTCGCGTAGTCAACGATGGCAGGAGACGTGTCGAATCCCGCATCCATCAGGATCCGCTCGACCTCGGTCACCGTGCCGCCGGAGTCGTGATCGACCACCGGCACCACGATGTTCGCCTCGGAGGGAGCCGTGCCGGCCAGGGTCTGGCCCAACGTTCCGAGCGGCTTGCCCTGCCGGATCCGCGCGAAGATCTGCCCGGCGACCGGATCCGGGAACAGCACCGACAGGTCCCCCTCGAAACCACCGATGCCCGGCACCGCCCGGAATTCCACCGCGCCCGTCGAGATGCCCTCGAGCTGCTTGACCAGGAAGATGACATCCGCGAGATCGAACCCCTTCGTGGTCACGAGGTTGCGGGCGACGCGCGGGATCAACGCGGGGGCCTTGACGATCTCGCTCGGCGTCAGGAGCCGGTTGAGGACGGCTCGCAGGAACTGCTGCTGCCTGCTGATCCGTGCGAAGTCGGGAACGAGGTCGCACGGCTGATGCCGGGTCCGCACGTAAGCGAGCGCCTGGTAGCCGTCGAGCGTCTGACATCCGGCTCTGACGTCCAGACCCGTCAGCGGGTCCGTCATGGCCGTGGGTATGCACATGGTGACGCCACCCAGCGCCTCGACGATCCCCTGGAAGCCGGCCAGATCCACGTAGAGGACATGGTTGATCTTGAGATCGCTGAGATCTTCCACGGTCTTCGCGACGAGCTGGGCGCCGCCCCCCTCCAAGCCGCCGGAGAACGCCGCGTTGATCTTGTCGAAGCCGCGGCCGGGGATGTCGACCCACAGGTCTCGCGGGAACGAAAGGACGATCGCCTTCTGAAGACTCGGGTCCGTGTGGACGAGCATGATGACGTCCGAACGGTTCGACCCGCCGATGTCCTGGTCGGTCCCGAACTGGTCCTGTTCGTCCGCGCTCAGCCCCGAGCGGGAGTCGCTCCCAAGGATCAGATAGTTGCAGACGTTGTCGACGCACGGCCCGAAGTCGGGCGTCGGTCCGTCGGAAGACGATGGAGGGTCGGGGATGATCCCGACACTGTCCTGGGCCTTGAGATACGCCACGAACGCGTACGCGGAAACGGCGCCGGCGACGAGCGAGACGCTCGCCGTGATCCCGATCAACGCGCGGACGAGCCTGCGATGGGCGTGCGGCGATCGCTGGTGGTCCGGCTCGGGTGTCATCGCGTCCAGCGTACCTGTGGCGCTCCAACGGGTCGCTCCGGGGCGCGTGGCATTCCTGTGGCACCACCGAGCACATCCGCCGAGCGGATGCGCCGACTAGGATGACCGCCAACCGGGCACGAGGAGGCGCATGGTCAGGGATCCGATCCGGGCGCTCGTCGTCGGCATCGACGACGAGCTTCACCGGGAGCTTGCGCATGAGGAGGGGTTCACCGTCGAACGCGCCGAACGACTGGACGGCAAGGCGGCGGCGACGGACGTCAACGCCGTCGTTCTCTCGCTCGCGGGCGAGCCTCTCGAGGCGCTCGCGAGACTCCGCGCGCAGACGCCGACCGCAGCAGTGGTCGTCATCACGGGGCCCGAGAACGCGGCCGACGGCACGGTCGCGATGCACGCGGGCGCGGACGATCACCTCGTGCGCGGGTCGATCCCTCCCGGGATGCTCCCGCGCGCCATCCGGTACGCCGTCACCGTCCGGCGGCTCCGGCGCGAGCTCGCCACCCAGGATGACGAGACGGGACTGCCAAACCTCCGCGGCTTCGCCCCCATCGCCGAGCACCACCTGCGGATGGCCGATCGCGCCCACACGCCGGCCGTGTTCCTGTTCGTCCGCCTGGAGGGGCTGCGAGACGTCGTCACCGCGAGCGAAGCGGAGGACGCGGCGGCGATGGCGCGCGACGCGGCCGCCCTCCTGTTGGAGGCCGTCCGCGACGCGGACGTCCCGGCTCGGATCAGTGCCGACACGTTCTGCGTCCTGCTGACGGGCGAGGCGCACGGGGCGGAGGCGCTCGTGCTCTCGCGCCTGGTGGAGGCGATCGCGGTGAACGACGCCCGCCTCGACCAGCCTCGGCATCTCTCGCTGTCCCTCGGGAGCGCCCTGTACGACCCGGATCAGCCGAGCACGTTGGAGCAGATCCTCTCGAACGCGGACCGCCGATTGGCCGCGCAAGCCGATCCCGGACGATCCGAGGGCGTATGAGCTGCGAATACGCCTCGAGACACATCCCGAGACGCGTCCGCAACATGAGGAGTCCCAGCGAACTCGTTGATCGTTCGGCCCACGACAGATCTCCGGAGCGAGCCTGTGGAGGCCATAGACCTCGCTGAGGCTCGCGACCGCGAGCTGGTGCAGGGGATCCGCCGTCGCGACGAGGAGGCGTTCCGCGGTTTGTTCGGCCGCTACGCGCCCAGCGCGAAGTCCCTCGCGATGCGCGTCGTCCGGCAATCGCATCTGGCGGAGGAGATCGTGCAGGAAGCGTTCATGGCGCTCTGGCGGAACCCGGCGGCGTACGACGATCAACGGGGCTCCGTGAAGTCCTGGTTGATGGGGATGGTCCATCACCGGGCGGTCGACCTGGTTCGACGCGAGGAGTCGTACCGACGGCGCGCCGAGAAGACCGCGCATCAGGTGATGGATCTCGAGTCGGATCACGCCGACGAGGTCGTGGAGCAGATCGGACTGCCGGACGAACGTCGGCGCGTCCGAGCCGCCTTGGACGAGCTGCCCGGGCCCCAGCGCGAGGTGTTGGAACGCATGTACTTCGACGGCATGTCGCAGAGCCAGATCTCGGAGGCCACGGGCCTGCCGCTCGGCACCGTGAAATCCCGGACGCTCCTCGGCATGCGTCGTCTCCGAGCCGCCCTCATCCAGGAGGAGCCATGATCCGCGACCACGCCGAGATCGAGGAGCTCCTGGCCGTCCGTTCTCTCGGCGGGTTGGACGGCGACGACGTGGAACGCTTGGAGCGCGGGCTCGCGTCGCACGGCGATTGCGAAGAATGCCGCCGCCTGGCGGACGAGTACGACGAGACCGCCGGGCGACTCGGGTTCGCCCTCGAGGAGATGCCCGTGGACCCGGGACAGGCCGACGAGATCCTACGGCGGGCCTCCCACCCCGCGTCTCAAGAACTCGCTCCCGCAGCTCCTCTCGCCCCGGTCGACGAGCTGCGAGCGCGACGCTCGCGGCGAGCTCGCGCGTGGCCGGCGCTCGTCGCGGCGGCGGCCGTCGCCGTGGTGCTGGTGATCTCGGCCGTCGCGATCTTCGGGTCTCTCGGTTCGACGGGGATCCAAGCGTCCACCGACCAAACGGTGGTCAGCTTCAGTGGAGACGCCGGGGAGCTCGCCATGGCCTATCAACCCGGGAAGCCGGGAGCGTTGTTCGTGGGCTCCGACTTCACGGACCCGGGCTCGGACAAGGTGTACGAGATCTGGATGCTTCAAGGGGAGACCGCCGTGAGTGGCGGATGCGTTCGTCCTCACGATGGCTCGATCGTCGTGTTCGTCGACGCCGATCTCGCTGATGCCGATCGGATGGCCGTGACCGTCGAACCCGACTCCTGCCCCTCGCAGCCGACCAGCGCGCCGATCCTGATCAGCGACCCGCTGGTCGCGTAACAGCGCCGCCGAGGTTATCGGCCGCTTAACCGCGCGTTTCCCAACCGCTGGCGAGCCTCGCTCTACGTTGGTTCCAAGGACCCCCCAAGGACCCTGTAGACAAGGAGGCGAACCGTGAACAAGCGTTCCGCAACGTTCATCGCCGCCACGCTGGTGGGCGTGCTCGCCATCGGTGGCGCCGCATTCTCGCTCGGCCTCACCGGACCGACAGCCAGCGCGGCCTCGGAGAGAACGACGACCGCCAAGCCGATCGTGCGCACACACACCAAGACCGTCGTCGTTCACCGACAGGCTCCCCCGGCGGCCCCCGGCGTCGTGTTCGTCTCGTCGAACTCCGGCCCTTCAGCCTTCTCCGGACCAGGCGACGAGGGTACCGAAGGCGATAACGAGGACCACGGTGAAGACCAGGAGGGCCCCGACGACCAGGGCGACCACGACGACCAGCAGAGCGAGGATGACAACGGCGGCGAGGATGACTGACCAGCCCCGCCCGAAGAAGCGGCGTTGGTCGAAGCGAGCCGTCCGGGCGACGGCGTGGACCGCGGGCGCGACCGCGTTCATCTCGGCGCTCGGCGCCTTCGGCGCTGCGTCCGCCCCGCTCGCGAGCGACCGACCGGCTCCTGCCGGTCGGTCGTCCCAGCGGACGATCATCGAACGCCGGATCGTGAAACGGATCGTGATCGTCGATCCGGCCAGCCCCGTCCCCGCGCGAGTTGTGCATGTCGGCGGGACCGCTCCCGCTCCGGGTCCAGCTCCGGCACCGGCGCCCGCCCCGTCGACGGGAGGGTCCTGACGGTGAACGTCCAAGATGCCTGCGGGCGCGACCTCGACCCCACGCGCGCCCATCACGCCTTCCGAGCCATGGGCACCGAGGTGTCGATCGTCGGGCCGGGGACAGCGGATGACGCGACGTTCCTCAGGGCGAGCGCGACGGTCGAGGCTGTGTTCGCCCGCGAGGAGCAACGTTTCTCACGGTTCCGGGTGGACAGCGAGCTCTCCCGCGTGAACGCGTCGGCGGGCCGATGGACGCGGGTGTCGCCTCCGTTCGAGGAACTCGTGGGGATCGCGCTGACACACGCCGAGCGCACCGAGGGACTGTTCGATCCCGCCGTGCTCGACGCGATCGTCGCCGCGGGCTACGACCGTGACTTCGATGAAGTGATCGCCGGCGCGAGGGGCGCGCTTCATCCGCCACGCCCGTGCGGCCGCTGGCGTGAGGTCGACACACGCCCGGGCGCGATCCTGCTTCCCGCCGGCGTCGGCCTCGATCTCGGCGGCATCGCGAAGGGTTGGACGGCCGACCTGGCGGCCGAAGCGGCGATCCGGGAGGGGATGCCGTGGGCTCTCGTGAGCGCGGGCGGCGACCTTCGGATCGTCGGCGACGCGCCGCAGTTGGACGTTCGGATCGAGGATCCGGGCGATCCCAGCGGAACGGCGGCGTGGCTCCGGCTGGCCTCGGGAGCGCTCGCCAGCTCGTCCACCATGCGCAGAGCCTGGGGGCCCGACCTGCACCACATCGTCGACCCCCGGACCGGAGCTCCGGCCGACTCCCCCATCGTGCAGGCGACCGTATGGGCTGCGACATGTGCCGAAGCAGAGGTCCTCGCGACGTGGGCCTTGCTCACCGGCAAAGGGTCCATGGACACCGTGCCCTGCGCGCTCGTGTCTCGCGACGGCGACCTTCTGGTGAACTTCGGATCCGAGGTGGCGGCGTGACCACCTGGCTCATCCTTCGCGCGGCAGGCGTTGCGGCCTATGTCGCGTTCTTCCTCTCCGTGGCGTGGGGTCTGGTCGCCAGCACGTCGCTCGTCACCAAGCGGATCTCCAAGCCGACATCCACCGCGTTCCACGCCACGGTCGCCAGCGCTGGGTTGGCCTTCCTGGCGATCCACATGATCGGACTGTTCCTGGACCGGTTCGTGCCGTTCGGTCTCTTCGATCTCGTGGTGCCGTTCGGAAGCACGTATCGGCCCTTCCCGGTAGCGTTCGGGATCGTCGCGATGTACGGCATGGTGCTCGTGTTGTTGTCGTCATGGGTCCGAAAACGCCTGGGCACCGTCTGGTGGCGGCGACTCCACCTCCTCGCGGTCCCGATGTTCACGCTGAGCCTGCTCCACGGCCTCCTCGCCGGGAGTGACTCGGCGCGCCCGTGGATGTTCGCGATGTACGTGGCCACGGGACTCATCACGTTGTTCCTGGTGCTCGTTCGTGGGCTCACGGTCGGCTACCGCCCGGCCCGCGACACGAAAGAGCGCATCGCCGTGTCGGCGCCGGTGACGAGCCCCGCTGAGCGCATTGGTGCGAACCCCTGAGCCCGGGAGACCCCCGAGTGCCAGGTCAGAAGACCCCTGTCGCAGCTCACTCGGCCCACCAAGCTTCCTCCAAAGGAAGGCGGAGGTGGGAACCATGGACACGAAGGTCAGAACACCGATCGAGATGGTTAGCACACCGGTCGAGATGCCGGCGTTGGAGCGTCTCGAGCCGATCCACACGAAGGGACTTCAACGGGTCTTCGCGCTGCTGCGCTTCGCAGCGGGCTGGACGTTCCTCTGGGCGTTCTTGGACAAGGCGTTCGCCTTGGGGTTCTCCACCGGACGGGTGCTGAACGACACGGGGGCGACCGTGAAGATCGACTTCTTCGGAGACGCGGCCTGGATCCACGGCGCATCCCCCACCGCAGGTGCGCTCGGCTTCGCGATGAAGGGGCCGTTCGCTCACTTCTACCAGACGATCACCGGCTTCCAGATGACGGCCGCGGGACCGACATCGGCCGCCTGGATCGACTGGGTCTACATGTTGTCGATGCTGCTGATTGGCACCGCGTTGATCCTGGGGATCGGCGTCCGGCTCGCCTCCATCGGCGGGATCATCTGGATGGCGATCTTCTACACGGCCACGGCGATCTGGCCCGAGCACAACAACTTCGTCGATGAGCACGTGATCGCGGCGCTCGTGCTCGCGGGGCTGTTCCTCGCGAACGCCGGCCGCTACTACGGACTCGGGAAGATCTGGCAGCGCACCGAGCTCGTGAAGGAGCACCCGATCCTCGTCTGAACATCTGAGCGATCGGAGGAGAGCGGGGCCCCGAACCGGGCCCCGTTTCCGATGCCGGAAGAGATGCGCGACGTCCTTCAGACCTCAGGACCTTCGGCCCCTGCCATCAGCGGGCGCCGACTCCAAGCTGGAATCAGGATCGACAAGGAGGTCACGATGCGTGCCGCAGTCGTCCGCAGGTTCCGTGAACCGCTCGTCATCGAGGAGCGCCCCGTCCCCGAGCCCGGCCCCGGTCAGGTCCGTGTCCACATCGAGTCGTCGGGCATCTGCCACACGGACATCCACGCCGCCCGCGGCGACTGGCCGGTCAAGCCGTCGCTCCCGCTCGTGCCCGGTCACGAAGGCGTCGGGCTCGTCGACGCCGTGGGAGAGGGAGTCACCCGCGTATCGATCGGCCAGCGTGTCGCGATCCCGTGGCTCGGCGGCGCCGACGGTACGTGCGAGTTCTGCGTGAAGGGTCTCGAAACCTACTGCGTCAACCCCACATTCACCGGCTACACCGTCGACGGCGGCTACCGCGACTACTCGATCGCGAACGCCGCCTTCGTCGCCCTCGTTCCGGAGGGTATCGACCCGCTCGAGGCGGCTCCACTCTCGTGCGCCGGCGTGACCACGTACAAGGCCGTCAAGGCCGCCAAGGTGGGCCCGTCGGACCTGGTCGGGATCGTCGGCATCGGCGGGCTCGGCCATCTCGGCCTGCAGTACGCGAAGATCGCGGGTGCCTTCACCGTGGCGATCGACGTGGACGAAGCCAAGCTGGATCTGGCGAAGGAGCTCGGCGCCGACTACCTCATCAACGCGACCCGGCAAGACGTCGTCGAGGAGCTGCAGAAGCTGGGAGGCGCGGACGCCATGGTGTCCACGGCCGCGACGCCGAAGCCACTTGCCGACGCGTTCGCCGCGCTCCGGCCGGCGGGGCGCCTCGTCCTGGTCGGCCTGCCCGAGGACAACGTGTTCCCGCTGCCGATCTTCGAGACGGTGCTCCGCGGGATCCAGGTGATCGGATCGCTCGTCGGCACGCGCGAGGATCTCAATGAGGTCTTCCAGCTGCACGTCGCCGGCCGCACCCGGGTCGTGCTCGAGCGACGGGAGCTCGAACAGGTGAACGAGTGCTTCGCGGATGTTCTGTCGGGGACCATCCCGGCGCGGTTGGTGTTCGACCTCCGCTGAGACCCCTCGGCCGTTCAGGCGGTCGAGAGGGGTTCGGGCGGGGTCGACACCCTTGGGTCGACCCCGCCCGAGCGATCATCCCGTCGCCGCTCGGCTGGAGAACGGCGGCATCGGGCGTGACAGCCGTATCCGGACACGGACGTCGACGACGCGAACACCGTGCGGGAGGACCATCACCGGGTTGCAGTCCATCTCGGCGATCTCGGGGTGCGCGTCGGCGAGTGCGCCGACGCGAAGGACCGTCTGTACGAGCGCGTCCACGTCGGCTTTCGGCGCGCCGCGGAACCCGTCGAGGAGCGGGAACGTCGCCAACGAGCGCACCATCTCATCGGCATCGATGTCGGTGATCGGCGCGACGCGGACCGCCACGTCTCGCTGCAGCTCCACGGTCACGCCGCCTCCACCGCAAGCGACCACCGGCCCGAAGACCGGATCCGCCACGACTCCGACCAGCATCTCGACTCCGCCGTCGATCTGCTCTTGGAGCGCGAACCCTTCGAGTCGCTCGCCGGCGGCCTCGACCCGTCCGATCATCGCCTGTGCTTCGGCGCGCACGTCGGCAGCCGGCAGGCCGATCCTCACGGCGCCGGACTCGGTCTTGTGCAACGGACCGATACCCTTCAGCGCGACCTTGCCCTCGAAAGACGCTGCCGCCCGTCCGGCCTCCTCTGGCGTGGAGGCCCTGACCGTGCGAGCCATCGTGACGCCGTAGCAGGCCAGCAACTGCTCTGCTTCCTCCGTCGGGAGCCAGCCCTCTCCTCGCGCGAGGGCAGCGGCGATCAACGCCGCGGCCTCGTCCTGGCGCACGTCGTCGAACGTCGGCATCGTCCCCTCGGGGCGCGAACGCCACGTGCCGTATCGCGCGGCGCGCGCCAACGCGATCGCGGCTTGCTCGGGGTAGCGGTATGAAGGGATGCGGGCGCCCGGCGCTCGCAGCGCCTCGGGAAGTCCACGCGTCGACATGAAGCACGACAGGACCGGTATGCGGCCATCGATGTCGGCGATCGCCTCGACGAGCTGACGCGCGATCCCTGCCGCCGCCGCCTCGAGCGGCGGGATATAGATCACGATCAGGGCGTCGATCCCCGTGTCCTTCGCGACGACGCTGATCGTGCGTCCGTAGTCCACCGCGGCGGCCGACGCGATCATGTCGACGGGATTCGACACCGATGAGGCTGCCGGAAGGAACGAGCGCAGCTCCGCTACCGTGGCGGCGCTCAACTCCGGAACGAGGAGACCGTGCGACTCGCACGTATCCGCGCAGAGGATCCCCAATCCGCCGGCGTTCGTGACGATGGCGACTCGGTTCCCGACCGGCACGGGTTGGTCGGCGAGAAGCGTCGCGACGTCGAAGAGCTCCTCGAGCGTGTCGGTGCGGATCACGCCGCTCTGGTGGAAGAGCGCGTCCACGGTGGAGTCCGAGGCGGCGAGCAGCGCCCCCGTGTGCGACATCGCCGCGCGACTCCCGGCGGGGCTGCGCCCGCTCTTCACGGCGACGATCGGCTTCCGCTTGCCGATCCTGCGAGCCAGTTTGGCGAACCGCCGCGGGTTCCCGAAGGACTCCAGGTACATCAGCACGACGTCGGTGTGGGGATCCTCGTCCCAGTAGCTCAGGAGGTCGTTGCCGGAGATATCCGCTTTGTTCCCGACGGACACGAACGTCGAGAGACCCAGTCCGAGCTCGGCGGCTTGTCCCATCACGGCGATGCCCAGAGCGCCGCTCTGCGAGAGGAAGCCCACGCGTCCCGCGGGTGGCCAGGTGGTCGCGAACGTCCCGTTCAGCAGCACGTCGGGATCGGTGTTCACCACGCCCATGCAGTTCGGGCCGATCAGGCGCATGCCGGACGCGCGGCACACCTCCACGAGCTCGCGCTGGAGGGCCGATCCCTCTTCCCCCGTCTCCGCGAAGCCGGAGGAGATCACCACCAGACCTCGCACTCCCTTCTTCCCGCACTGGCGCGCCACAGAGATCACCTGGGCCGCGGGCACGGCGATGAACGCCACGTCCACATCTCCCGGCACGTCCGACACGCTCGGGAACGCCGCGATACCCTGCACGACCGCGGCTTTCGGGTTGACGGCGTGGACGACGCCCGCGAAGGGCGGCACGAGCAGGTTGTGGAGGAGTCGCCCGCCGATCGAATCGGGGTCCCGCGAGGCACCGATGACCGCGACCGATGCCGGACGGACGATGGCACCGATCGCGTTCGCGGCCGCCACCCGTTCGCGGCTCTCGTACGCCTCGAGCGCTTCGTCGGTGAGCGCGGTCGGGAACTCCACGTCGACCGCGCCCGGCGTGACCCGGAGGTGCACGGGGAAGCCGCTGCGCCGGAAGACTTCGATCATCCTGTGGTTCTCCGGCAACACCTGCGCATGGAACGTCGAGATGTCGGCGTTCCCGGCCGCATCCGCCAGGTGGGCAACCAGGATGGGGCCGAGGCCGTGACCCTGGAGCCCGTCGGCGACACTCACGCTGACCTCGGCGCGGGGCGCGCTCCCCTCGCGGATGTATTGCGCCCCTCCGATCACATCGCCGGCCTCGCCATCGGCGATCGCCAAGAGGGTGAGGTGATCCCGGTAGTCGATGTCCGTCGCCCGGCGCGCGATATCGCTGACATCCACGGACACGCCCCCGAACCGAAGGTAGCGGCTCTCGTCGGAGAGGCCGATCAGGTAGTCCTCCACGCGCTCGCGATCGTCGGCCCTCGCCGGGCGGATGCGCACCGTGGCGCCGTCCCGAAGGACGACGTCGACCACCCTGTGCGTGGGATAGCCGGCGGCGACGTCGTCCATCCGGCGTGCGCCTACTCGACGCTGCCGGGTGTGGTCGTATGACGGGCCAAGTACGCGGCGGCCTCGGCGCGCCTCGCGACCTCGAGCTTGGACAGGATGCTCGAGACGTAGTTCTTGATCGTTTTCTCGGCGAGCTTCAGCTCTTCCCCGATCTCCTTGTTGGTTCGGCCGTCGGCGACCAAGCCGAGGATGCGTTCCTCCTGCGGTGACAGGCGAGCGAGCTTCTCGTCGTTCATGAGGTGCTTGCCCTTGCGGAGCCGATCGAGGACCGCCTTGGTCACCGTCGGATCCAAGAGGCTCTGCCCGGCCCCCACGGCGCGGATCGCGCGCAGCAGATCGTCCGAGCGCACCTGCTTCAACACGTAGCCGGAGGCACCGGCCATGATCGAGGCGAACAACGCCTCGTCGTCGGCGAAGGACGTCAGCATCAACACCTGGGTCTTGGGGTGTTTGGCTCGGATCTCGCGGGTCGCCTCGATCCCGCTCCCGTCGATCAAGCGCACATCCATCACCACGACGTCGGGACGTGTGCGGTCGGCCTCATCGATCGCGTCCTGCACCGAGCCGGCCTCGGCGGTCACGACGACATCGTCCTGCGACTGCAGCATCGCTCGGATGCCGTCTCGGACGATCTGGTGATCGTCGACGAGCATCACCCGGAGTGGGGGCTGCTTCATGCCCGGCATGCTAGTCGGCGACTGATGGGACGTCCCGTCGCTCTTCGATGTCGGTCTCGGCCCCGAGCACGAGCGCGTCCCCGACCCGATCGAGGAAATCCTTGAGCGTGGCCTCGGCGATCCGGTACAGGATGGCGCGGTCGATCGCATGGCCGATGGGACCGAGGGGGGGTACGTAGCGGGCGCTCATCGCGAGCTGGGTCCGGTCCGACGCCAACGGCGCCACTTCGAGATCGGCCTCCAGCGCGGGGAACAGGCCCGTGGCACCGGTCGGCGTCCATCGCATCGGCAGAACCGTCTTCCCCGCCGTGTGGACGGGCGGTCCGAGCTCGAGCGCAACCTGGCGCGCCACGCGGACGCGCCCGCCGAACCCGACATCCGCGAGGAGCGTGTCACCTCGATGGTTCGCGTCGCTCGCCAGGCCCCGGAGCCAATGGGCGGGAGCATCCGTCAGGGCGCGCTCGACCAGCTTGGGCTCGATCGGAAGCTCAACGAAATAGCGCGCGAACATGTATCGATCGTCGCAGGCTCGGGGGCCGCGCGCGGGGGCCGTTCGCCCCGGGCATGTCGGGACGGTCGGCCCCCATTCGCCTCGGCGATCCCGCCGACACTCGAACTCACGCGTCTGAACCGAACACCCACGATCCTGAGGAGGAACGCACGATGATGCTGTCCGTTCGGAGATGGGGCCTGCTGGGTATCGCCGGCGCGCTCGCGCTCGTGTCCGTGTCGTGCAGCGGCGGGGACGCCGGCGCCGGCGCGGGAGAGCAGGCTGCCGAGGGTCCCGCGACGATCGAGATCATGCTCAGGGATTTCGTGATCGATCCGTCGGCGATCCCGGTCCCGGTGGGCCAACCGATCGAGTTCTCGGTGATGAACATGGGTCAGGCTCCACACACCTTCGCGGTCGACGTTGGCGACAAGACCTACGTCACCGACCAGATCGATCCCAACACGACCGCGGTCCTCGACGTGCCAGCGCTTGACGCCGGGACCTACGCGGCGTACTGCACGGTGTCCGGACACAAGGATCTCGGCATGGTCGCGACCGTCATGGCCGGCTCCGGCGACGCGGCCGCGGGTGCCACCGGCCCGTCTTCGGCCGGGATGAGCGCGGAGATGATGGCGACGATGCACAAGGCGGGCGTCGACGCGTTCCTCGCGGGCAACCAGACCCCGACCCAGGGGAACCAGCCGTTGAAGCCGACGATGGACGGCACCACCAAGGTCTTCACGCTGACGGCGGCCAACGTGAAGTGGGAGGTCTCGAAGGGGCAGTTCGTGGACGCGATGGCGTTCAACGGCCAGATCCCGGGTCCGCAGATCGACGCGGGGTTCGGGGACCACATCCGCATCGTGGTGGAGAACCAGCTCGATCAACCGACCGTGGTCCACTTCCATGGCATGACGGTGCCCAACGCGCAAGACGGGGTGCCGTACATCACGCAGGATCCGATCATGCCCGGTCAGGTGTGGACGTACGAGTTCACGGTCAAGGATCCGCCGGGCATGTACGTCTACCACTCGCACTTCAACTCCACGGAGCAGGTGGGCGCGGGCCTGTACGGCGCATTGATCGTCCAGCCGGCGGACGGCCGGTGGCCGTACCCGGCGCTCTCCGTGGACGGCCGAACCGGGGCCACCACGACCGGCGCTGACGTGACCGTCGACGACGAGACGACGATGTTCCTTGGCGACGGGCCGCTCGGCTACGTCCTCAATGGGAAGTCGTTCCCGGCGACGTCTCCGATCGTGGCGGAGCTGGGCGACTGGGTCCTGATCCACATGGCGAACGACGGCTCGATGTTGCATCCCATGCATCTGCACGGGTATCACTTCGAGGTCGTGGCGCAGGACGGTTTCCCACTCGAGCAGCCGTACATGGCCGACACGCTAGTGATCGCGCCGGGACAGCGGTTCGACGTCTTGGTCCACGCGGTCCACCCCGGCGCCTGGGCGTTCCACTGCCACATCCTTCCTCACGTCGAAGGGCCGCAAGGCATGTACGGGATGGTGACGGCACTGGTCGTGCAGTAGTCTGGCTCAGACTAGGTGGTCGCTAGAGGGGCAGGACGGCCCGCACGGTGGTGCCCTCTCCGACGCTGCTCTGGATGTCGAGCGAGCCGCCGAGCGACGTGACCCGATCACGGAGGTTCCCGATACCCAGACCCTCCACGATCGATCCGGGCTCGAAGCCACGGCCATCGTCGTCGATCAGCAGGATCGCCCCGCCGCTCGCTCCCCTTCGGAGCGAGACGCGACAGGTCGTGGCATCGGCATGCCGGCCGACGTTGGAAAGTGCCTCTCGTGTGACCTGCACCACGTCCGAGGCGATCGAGGCGAGCTCGGCGGCGATCCCCGGGTCGACATCGACCACGGTGACGACCTCCGAGCGTTGCTCGAACTCGGCGCCGAGCTCACGCAAGGCCTGATCCAGCTGGCGATCCGCCAGGATCCCCGGGCGCAGGCCGAAGATGTAGTTGCGCAGATCACGGATCGCGCGGTCGATGTCCTCGACGGCTCCCTCGATCCGCACGGAGATGCCCTCGTCCTGCGCAAGCGCGGCCGCGCCTTGCAGGCTCATGCCAACGGCGAACAGCGACTGGATCACACCGTCGTGGAGCTCCTTCGCGATCCGCTCTCGATCATCCATGACCTCGAGCCGGCGAACCTCGTCCTGGGCACGGAGCATCTCCTCGTACAGGCGCGCGTTCTCGACCGCCACACCCGCCTGCGTGGCCAGCACCTGCAGCGCTCGCTCGTCGTCGACCGAGAACTCGTCGTCCCCCTGCTTCTCGGTCACGTAGATGTTTCCGAAGACCTTGCCCCGGGCCAGGACTGGCGATCCGAGCAGAGAACGCATCGGTGGGTGATGGGGCGGGAACCCCACCGACAACCGGTGAGCGGCGATGTCGGCGAGCCGGAGCGGCCGTGCCTCGCTGATCAACAGTCCCAAGATCCCGTGGCCGGTGGGCGGGTCGCCGATCGCGGCTCGCTCGTCGTCGGTGATCCCCTCGGTGACGAACTCCTGGATACGTCCATCCGGAGCCAGCACGGTGATGGCGCCGAAGCGAGCGCTGGTGATGTCGACGGCGAGCTCGACGATGCGTTGCAGAACGGCCTCGAGAGACCGCTCCGCGGCCAATGCCAGCCCGGCCTCGATCAACAGATCGGCGCGATCCCGGTCCTGGACACGGTCGGTCACATCGGGAGCCTAGCGTGCAGGGTCGGGCAGTACTCACGGGCAGTACCCACGGGCAGTAGATGGTTGGGGCCTCAGGCAGGGCCACAGGACCCGCGATGAGGGTGCCGTCCGGACACACGGCGTGAGATCCGGCGGGCGCAGACTGACCCGAGAGGGAGAAGGGAGGCGGGACCGATGGTTGCTCACGTTATCCGGATGAGCTTCACGTCGGAGCAGGCCGCCGCCGTGGCAGAGATGCTCGGCGTCGACCTGGCTCGCGAAGGGATCGAGCTCGAGGCGTTCCGCCACGGGATGGAGGTCGAGCTCGAACATGGGGGCCGCGACCCTCGGACCAACGTGACGGACGACGATCCCATACTCACGGGCAAGGTCGCTCTGGCACATCTCTTGGAGCTGCCCGACTACTACGATCGGCTCGAGGAGATGGAACGCCGGGCAGATCGCATCAGCGTCCCCGACGCCGGCTGAGGTGGCATGGCCATGCGCGTGATCGTCGCGAGCGCGAGCAAGCACGGTTCGACCGAGGGCATCGCGGAAGCGATCGCGGAACGGCTGCGCCAGCTCGGGCACGACGCCGTGGCCGTTCGCGTGGCGGACGTGTCCGACCTGAACGGCGTCCATGCGGTCGTGTTGGGGAGCGCGATCTACGCCGGGTCGTGGATGAAGGAGGCGACCGAGTTCGCGGAGGTCAACGCCGATGTCCTTTCGGGTCTGCCGGTGTGGCTCTTCAGCAGCGGGCCGCTGGGGACCGAGGTCGACGACGACGAGGAGCAGCCGCGACAGCTCGCCGAGCTGAACGAGACGCTCCGGCCCAGGACGCACCGCATGTTCTTCGGAGCGCTCGATCGCACCAAGCTCGGCTTCAGTGAGCGGATGATGGTGAAGGCCGTCAAGGCGCCCGAGGGAGACTTCCGCGATTGGAACGCCATCAGCGCGTGGGCGGACGAGATCGGTCGAGAGCTCGCGGAGGGTTGAACCGCCCCGGGGGTTGCTTATCGCTCGAGCAATTCCCGAAGGACCATCCGGAGGAGGCCGCCGCTCGCGAAGTACACCACCTCGGCCGCGCCGTCGATCCGGGCGGTCGCGGTGAACGCGCGTGTGGCGCCGTCCTCGCCGACGGCCTCGACCGCGACATGCAGTCCCGACGACACGCCGTTCTCCAGGCCTCGGACGGATAACGTCTCGCGTCCCGTAAGACCCAGGGTCGCCGCGGACTCCCCCGGCGCGAACTGCAACGGCAGGACGCCCATGCCGACGAGGTTGCTCCTGTGGATGCGCTCGTAGCTCTCGGCGATCACGAACCGCACCCCGAGGAGCGCCGGACCCTTCGCCGCCCAGTCGCGGCTGGAGCCGCTGCCGTACTCCTTTCCGGCCAGGACCGCGAGCGGCGTGCCAGCTTCCCGATACCGGCCGGCGGCATCGAACACCGTCATCACGTCGCCGTCGGGGAGGTATGTGGTCCACGGGCCCTCGGTCCCGGGCGCCATCTCGTTGCGCAGGCGGATGTTCGCGAACGTGCCCCGCATCATCACCTCGTGGTTGCCGCGTCGGGCCCCATAGCTGTTGAACTCCGCCGGCGGGACGCCGTTCGACTTCAGGTACTCCCCCGCCGGCGAGTCGGCCTCGATCGAACCAGCCGGCGAGATGTGGTCCGTGGTGATCGAGTCCCCGACCTTCACCAGGACACGGGCGCCCTCGATGTTCCCGCCGACGACCGCGTCGTCAAGCCCGTCGAAGAACGGCGGTTCCTGGACGTACGTCGACGCGGGATCCCAGTCGTACATCGGCCCCGTCGGCGACGGTAGACCTGCCCAATGCTCGTCGCCGTTCCAGATGCGTCCGTACTCGTGCTCGAACTGCCCGGGCTCGAGCGACGTCCGGATCGCCTCCGCGACCTCGTCCGCCGTGGGCCAGATGTCGCTGAGGAAGACCGGCCCGTCGACGCCGCGACCGAGGGGCTCGGTCGTCAGGTCGATCTGCACGCTGCCCGCCAAGGCGTACGCGACGCAGAGCGGCGGCGAGGCCAGGTAGCTCGCCCGCACCTGCGGATGGATCCGACCCTCGAAGTTCCGGTTGCCGGACAGCACCGCGACGACGTTGAGATCGCCTTCGTCCACCGCCGCGGCCACGTGCTCCGGCAGCGGCCCGGAGTTCCCGATGCACGTCGTGCACCCGTAGCCGACCAGGGAGAAGCCCAGCTTGTCGAGGTACGGCGTCATGCCCGCGCGATCAAGGTAGTCGGTGACGACGCGCGACCCCGGCGCCAGGCTGGTCTTCACCCACGGCTTCGTCTCCAGGCCGGCTTCGACCGCCTTCTTCGCGAGCAGGCCCGCCGCGAGCATGACGGAGGGGTTCGACGTGTTCGTGCAGCTGGTGATCGCGGCGATCACGACCGACCCGTGACGAACCGTGACGCCGTCGACGTCGATCGGCGTCTCGGCCCCCGGGTCGATCGTCGCGTCGACATCGACGGCGACCTCGGGGTTCCCGCCCTCCGACTCGAACCGCCCGACCTCGGTCGCTTTGGGATCCGGCTCGGTCCCGTCGCGGAACGCGGCGACGAACGAGTCCCAGACGTCGGGCAGCGCGACACGATCCTGCGGTCGTTTCGGTCCGGCGAGCGAGGGCACGATCGCGGACAGATCCAGGTCGAGCACCTCCGTGAACACCGGATCCAGATCGCCGTCGGAGCGGAACAGGCCCTGCTCCTTCGTGTAGCGCTCCACCACGTCGATCAGGTGTCCGCGGCCGGTGAACGCCAGGTAGCGGAGCGTCTCGTCGTCCACCGGGAAGTAGGCCGCGGTCGCGCCGTACTCCGGGCACATGTTGGACATGGTCGCGCGGTCGGCCGTGGAGAGCGTCGACAGCCCGTCGCCGAAGAACTCGACGAAGCTGCCGACGACCCCGTGGGTGCGGAGCATCTGGGTGAGCGTGAGCACCAGGTCGGTCGCCGTGGTTCCGGGCGGCAAGCTGCCGATCATGCGCACGCCCACCACGAGCGGCTGCGGCATGAACGCGGGCTGTCCGAGCATGGCCGCCTCAGCCTCGATGCCGCCGACGCCCCACCCGAGCACGCCCAGGCCGTTGATCATAGTGGTGTGCGAGTCGGTGCCGACGAGCGTGTCGGGGAACGCGACCCCATCGCGGACGGTGACGACCTGGCCGAGGTGTTCGAGGTTCACCTGGTGGCAGATGCCTGCCCCCGGCGGGACCACACGTAGCCCGTCGAACGCCTGCTGCGCCCAACGCAGGAGCGCGTAGCGTTCGGCGTTCCGCTTGTACTCCCACTCGATGTTGGCGGCGTACGCGCCTTCGCTCCGGAACAGGTCCACCTGCACCGAGTGGTCGATGATCAGATCCGCCGGAACGAGCGGGTCGACCTTCGACGGATCGCCGCCGTTGCGCGCCATCGCCGAGCGCATCGCGGCCAGGTCGACCACCGCCGGCACACCCGTGAGGTCCTGCATCAGCACACGGGCGGGCATGAACGCGATGTCTTTCGCCGGTCCGGGCCACGCGGCCAGCGCGCGCACGTCCTCGTCGGAGACATCGCGCGTGCCCGCGCGCCGGAGCAGGTTCTCGAGCAGGATCTTGACGGTCTTGGGGAGGTCGTGGATATCGCCGAGCGCGTCGAGCCGATAGATGTCGATGGCGCCGTCGGCGGTCTCGAGCGAACCGCGGGCGCCGGCCAGATCTGAAGTCATCGCTGCGTGGGTCCTTCCTCTGTTGGCTGTATCCATCCTCCCACGCGTTCGCTGGCTCAGGCAGACGACGCGAGACTGTGCCGGGCATGGTCGATGAGAGCGGCAGCGGCGGGCGGCGCAAAGTCTCCTGCCTTCCAGATGAGTTCGAGGCGTGCGCGATGCTTCTGTCCGACGATCGTGATCGCGTGAAGGTCCGAACGGTGGGCATGGGCCATGGATTCGGTGAGTATCGCTACGCCAAGACCCCTGATCGCGAGCCCGGCGACGACATCGGGCGCGCTGGCCTCGAACGTCACGTGTGCTTGGAGTCCATGCGCGGCACACGCCTCGTCGAACGATGTGCGTACGCCCGTACCACGTGTCAGACACAGGAGCGATCGCTCGTTCAGAGCAGGGATGGTGATCGTGCGCGAGGCAGCGAGCGGATCGTCTTGTCGTACCGCCGCCACGAGCCGCTCATCCGCGACGGTCTGCGATCCGAGTCCAGTGGGCACGGAGGCGGCCAGGCCAGCGAGCGCGAGGTCCAGTCGTCCGGACAGAACTCCCTCGACGAGGCGATCCGACGTGTCCTCGGTCAGCGTGATCACGACACCCGGATGGGTGACATGGAATCCCGCCAGCTGATCGAACCAAGCGGAAACGGTGCACGCGGTCGCCATCCCGACCGCAACATGCCCGCGGACAAGGCCCGCGAGCTCATCGGCAGCTTGCCGAGCTCCGGCGATGGCCGCAAGTGCCGCCCGGGCATACGGAAGAATCGTGGCGCCAGCTCCGGTCACCCGGACGATCCGCTCGGAACGATCGAGGAGCGTCTGACCGAGTTCGCGTTCGAGTCTGCGGATCTGAGCGCTGACCCCGGATTGACTCACGCGAACGCGTTCAGCGGCACGTGTGAAGTTGGCCTCCTCGACCACGGCAACGAAGTACTCGAGTTGACGGACCTCCATATGCAGAGATTCTAGTACCGAGTCATATCAGCTGTTGGAGTTCTTATGCTGAAGCCGCACGATGTCGGGGAGGAAGCGATACGCCTAGGCAAGGAAGGACCCAGCGATGACAGATCGAGAAACCGCAGCGAACCCCGAAGACCTCACCCGCCTGTTCGTGGAACGAGCCAACGACAAGGACGCCGAAGGCGTAGCGGCGCTGTACGAGGCCGAAGCCGTCATGGCGTATCCGCCCGGAGCGTTCACCGTTGGACGCGTGGCCATCCAGGCCCTGTGGGAACGGATCCTCGCGAACGGACCTCACTTCGAACAGGAGTCACCCCTGCCGACGCTCCTGAGCGGCGACATCGCACTCACCTCGACCGCTCCGAAGGACGATGCGGGGGCCCGCGCACAGGTCGTGCGCCGTCAATCAGACGGAACCTGGCTCAGGGTGCTCGACCAACCAGAATTCCCCCACTGACGGAAGAGAGTTACGTCAGTCGGCTCGGTGCTCGCCCCTCCGGGTGGCTCTCACGGCCTCCTTATGCGCCATGCGCGTCTGCCGGCGGAGCTTCGCCTCGCGCTGACGGCGTTGTTCGTTCTCGCTCTCCGCGAGCAGCGGCGCGACCGGACGAGGGCGCCCGTCCTCGTCGATCGCGACGTAGACGAGATACGCGCTGGCGGCGTGGACGCGAGTGCCGGAGATCGGGTTCTCGGCCTCGACGCGAACGCCACACTCCATCGAGGTCGTGCCGACGTCGTTCACGGACGCG
>JBBQVZ010000018.1:0-36331 GCA_038211015.1 Actinomycetota bacterium
GATGTAGGCGAGGCCGAGACGCTCGGCGGTGGGCAGTCCGTCCTCCACGTCGGCGTGCTCGAGCAGGCTGAGCTCGTTCTGCACACTGGCGAAGCGCGCGGCTCCAGGTCCGGGCGCGGCGTCCGCCCGCTCAAGCAACGCCGCGTCGAAGTTCGAGCACCCGATCTCGCGGACCTTGCCCGCGCGGACGAGCTCGTCCAGTGTGCCGAGCGTGTCCTCGATCGGGGTGTCGGGATCGGGCGTGTGGAGCTGGTAGAGATCGATCCGATCGGTCCGGAGACGTCGCAGGCTGGCCTCGACGACATCGCGGACGTAGCCGGGGCTCGCGCCGCCTTCGCGTCCGAGGTCGGCCCGCATCCCGCCGAACTTGGTCGCGACAACGACGCGGTCGCGCCGCCCCTGCAGGATCCGTCCCAGGAACTCCTCGCTGCGGGAGCCGCCGTAGTTGTCGGCGGTGTCGAGGAACGTGATCCCGGCATCGAGAGCGGCATCGACGACCGCGCGCGTCGCGTCCTCTCCGATGCGTTCCCCGAAGTTGTTGCACCCCAAGCCGACGACCGACACCTCGAGCGAACCGATCCTGCGCATCTCCACCGACGCATATTAGGCCGGGTCGGTTCGCTTACCTGCTCTTAACCAAGAAGCAGGAACCTCTTGGGTACGCCTGTGTTGACCTATGGGTCGATGGTTGTCCCACACGACGATGGAGGTAAGGGATGAACCCACGCATCAGGTTCGTAGGTATCGCGGTCGCGCTGATCATGGCGCTCGTACCGGCCGCGGCAGCGCAGGCGGGAAGGGGGCACGGTGGCTCCGACGACGACGGTGAGTTCCACGGCGTCATCGAGAGCCTTCCGAGCACGACCCTGATCGGTGATTGGTTGGTCTCCGGCACGACCGTGCACGTCACGGCGGCGACCGAGATCGACGAGGACGGCAACGCGATCGCGGTCGGAGCATCGGTCGAGGTCGAGGGCACAGCGGGAACCGACGGCTCGATCACGGCCACCAAGGTTCAGGTCAAGGATGGCGCCGATGACGACGCCTTCGGTGAGGCCGAGCTTCACGGCACGGTCCAGAGCCTTCCCGCGACCACAGGGTTCATCGGCGACTGGGTCGTCAGCGGGATCACGGTGCACGTCTCGACCGCGACCGAGATCGAAGCCGAACACAGCATGATCGCTGTCGGCTCGTTCGTCGAGGTCAAAGGTCTGTCGGAAGCCGACGGCTCGATCACCGCGAGCAAGGTCGAGCTCACGGACGATCAGGGCGACGACGAAGAGGGCGACGGCATGTTGAACGGCACGCTCGAGCACTCGGAGACGGGCGACGACAACGGCGTCTGGATGGTCTCGGGTCATCGCGTCCGTGTGAGGGATCACACGAAGATCGTCCGCAACGGTCACTCGCTGCACCGCGGGGCGGATCTGCGGGTCATCGGACACTGGCGGGCGAACGGCTCCATGACCGCTCAGAGGATCGTCGTCAAGCACTGACGATCGGTTCGCGAGTGATGCCCGGTCGCAGCACGCAGGCGACCGGGCATCGCGCTGAGATACGGAAGCGGTTAGGTCCGGCGGTCCGTCTGCTCGGAGCCGAACGCGAAGCCCTCGGGCGAGTCGAACCCACCAACGACCGATGGTCGCCGTTGCCGGGACGATCGCGCGTCACGGTGCGAGCGTGATCCGACGTCGTTGTCGGGCGGAGGAGTGAGACGACGGCGTGCGATCCGCTGAAGCTCGGTCTCGACCTCGGCTGGGGGTGGGGCCGCCGCGAGCGGGCTGGGCCGTTCGTCCGTGAGACGGTCGAGCGGGTTGCCGGCGGTCGTTCCAGCCATGGGTCGCCTCGCCTTCAACGTGAACCTCCACCGTACCGAGCGTGAGGCTGCCTACATAGGGGCCTCTCGGCCATTCCTCATGCGACCAACGTCGCAGGTCTCATAGGTCGAAAGTCGCGCGCGATCGGGAGATCAGGACGCGTGCGACGTGATCGAGCGGCGCAGGTACGACCACTCGACGCTGTCCGACCTGGCCGACAGGACGCTCCGGCTCGCACAGGGCAAACGCGAAGGCTGACGCTCACCACCCGGCGCGGAGCGACGCGTCGGATTTGACGA
The DNA here is from genome assembly GCA_038211015.1 of Actinomycetota bacterium. Lineage (GTDB taxonomy): Bacteria > Actinomycetota > UBA4738 > UBA4738 > HRBIN12 > JBBQVZ01. The sequence goes on from JBBQVZ010000018.1 coordinate 2,117, forward strand.
CTCGAACAACCCAGCCTACTGTCCCGCTTCGAGAGGGGGAACAGCGACGTCCGGGCGTGTCTTTCCCTGTGTTCTGTTCACGCGAACACCCATGCGCCGCCCGACGCTCCCGCATCTAGGTCGTTCGTCTTACGACTATCGCCCGAGTTCAGGTGACAGCGCCGTTCATCGGAAGCCGGCGACGGCAGAGGGAGTGTGAGATGAAGCACAAGCGCGTTCGCACGTTGGCTCTGATCGTGACGATGGTCGCGTGGGGGCTGTCGGTCGCTCCGGCCACCAATGCCGCGCAGCCGTCGGACTCCGTTCGGAGCGGTCAGAGCTCGGCCGCCGCCCTCAGCGCGAGATCCATCCGCGAGCTCCGGGCGACGGCCGACGGATCGGTCTTCGTCTCCATGCGCAAGAGCACCGGCGTCGCCGGTTTCGTGCGCGTGAGCCGGCGCGGCGACCTCCTCCCCCAAAGCTCTGAGCAGGCCCCCGCGGCGAAAGCGGGTGACTACTTCGCCGAGTTCGGCGCGGTCTTCGGGATCCGCAACGTCTCGCAGCTGGTGCTCACGTCCAGGTCGAAGGACAGGTTCGGCGCGACCCACCTGACCTACGAGCAGGTCTATCGTGGCGTCCCCGTCTTCGGGGCGACGCTCCGGGTCCATCTCGACGCCAGGAACCGGCTGACCGCGGTGAACGGCGTCTTCGTTCCCGGCATCGACCTCGGCACCGCTCCCACCCTCTCCGCCGCACAGGCGGCGCGTCGTGCGATCCGAGAGGTGGCGAACGATCCGCCGGGGGGTGCCCGCGTCAAGGCCGCGGATCTCACGGCGGCGTCCACCAGGCTCATCGTGTACCGGACAGGACTGATCCGCGATATCCGAGGCTCGGATCAGCTCGCCTACCAGGTCGAGGTCACCAACGGCTCGTCCGTGCGGGACTTCGTGTTCGTCCACGCGCACGCCGGCAAGATCCTGAACCGCTACTCGACCGTCAACGACGCGCTCTTCCGCCGGCTGTTCGAGATCAGCACCGCCACCCAGGTGTGGCAAGAGGGCGACGCGTTCCCCGGCGTGCTCAACCAGGATCAGCAGAACATCGTCATCGCGAGCGGCAACGCGTACTACCACTTCCTGAACGCGTTCGGCCGTGACTCCTACGACGGCGCCGGCGCCGAGATGCGATCGGTCAACAACGACCCGACCATCGAGTGCCCCAACGCCAACTGGAACGGGGCAACCACCAACTACTGCAACGGCGTCACGGCCGACGACGTCGTCGCGCATGAGTGGGGACACGCCTACACCCAGTTCACGCACGACCTGATCTACCAGTGGCAGTCGGGTGCGCTCAACGAGTCGTACTCGGACATCTGGGGCGAGACGGTCGACCAGATCAACGGCTACGGGACCGATCTCCCCGACGCCGACCGGCTCGAGGGTGGATGCACATCGCATTCGGTCCTTCGGGACTACGTCATCATCAACAGCCCTGGGTCGATCGCCGGCTTCTGCAACGCCGGGGCCGCCGACTTCGGGCCGCCGTTGGACGCCACCGGCGTGACGGACGATGTCGTCCTCGGCGACGACGGCGTCGAGCCCACGAGCAACGGGTGCGAGCCGTTCGTGAACGGGGCTGCCGTGAGCGGGAACATCGCGCTCGTAGACCGCGGAGCGTGCGGCTTCACGGTCAAGGTGGCGAACGCGCAGGCCGCGGGAGCGACAGGCGTCCTCGTTGCCGACAACGTGTGGGGTCCACCGGCCGCGCTCGCCGGCGAAGATGCGACGATCACGATCCCATCCGTTCGGATCACCCTTCAGTCCGGCAACGTGATCAAGGGTGCGCTCGCCGGCGGCGTGAACGTCACCATGCGGCTCGGTCTGCCCTCGACGGAGGACAACGTCCGCTGGATGATGGGCGAGGACGCGACCGCCTTCGGCGGCGCGATCCGCGACATGTGGAACCCCCGGTGCGTCAACGACCCCGGCAAGGTGACCGACGCCGAGTACTACTGTGCGGCGGATGACGGTGGCGGCGTGCACACCAACTCCGGCGTGCCGAACCACGGGTACGCCCTGCTCGTCGACGGTGGCACCTACAACGGCCACACCATCGGGGCGATCGGTATGGTCAAGGCGGCGCACCTGTACTTCCGGGCGATGACGGTCTACCAGACCCCGTCGAGCAACTTCGTCGACCACGCAGACGCGCTCGTGGCCTCCTGCAACGACCTCGTGGCCATGGGAGGCGATCTGCAGGGGCTCAGCACCAGCCCGACCCCGGCCGGACCGTCCGGCGAGTCGATGACGGCGGGCGACTGCGCCCAGGTCGCCGAGATGATCGCCGCGGTCGAGTTCCGTACCGACCCGACGGAGCAGTGCGACTTCCAGCCGGTCCTGCAGCCCGGGGAGCCGCCGGTGTGCGGCGGTGACTCGACGACGGTCTTCGAGGAGGACTTCGAAGACGGGCTCGACGGATGGACCCTCACGAACGAGGGGACCTACGCCGGTTGGTTGAACATCGACTGGGTCCAGGACACGTCGTTGCCCGCCGGGCGCGCCGGCGCCGCTGCCCGCGGCACCGATCCCAACGAAGGCAACTGCGACGCCGGAGCCGGAGACATCTCGGGCGTCCAACGCCTGGAGAGCCCCGACATCGAGATCCCCGACGAGCCGGGCTCCGCGCGGCTCACGTTCGATCACTACGTCGCGACGGAGGCGAACTACGACGGTGGGAACGTGAAGCTCAGCATCGACGGCGGGCCGTTCGAGCTCGTTCCGGACGCCGCCTACACGTTCAACCCGTACAACGTCGAACTGCAGCCGACCAACCCGCTCGCGGGCGAACCCGGCTTCAGCGGCACCGACGGGGGCGTGCTCGAGAGCACCTGGGGCCAGTCCCAGGTCGACCTCTCGACGCTCGGTGTTACCGGCGGGCAGACGATCCGTCTCCGGTTCGACATGGGCACGGATGGCTGTGCGGGCATCGACGGGTGGTACGTCGACGACGTGACCGTCGTCCAGTGCGCCCTGGTGCCTCCGTCGATCGAGGTGACGGGCGGAGTTCCGACCGACTCGGACAAGACCGGCACCATGAACCTCGCCGTCGGCGACGCCGACGGCGACCCGGCCGACGTGACGCTCTCGGTCACGTCGTCCAACGGAGGGCTCGTTCCGAGCGGCGACATCACCTTCGGTGGTACCGGTGCCGATCGAACCGTGTCCATCTCCGCGCGCTGGAGGAGGAGCGGGAAGTCGGTCGTCACCGTCACCGCGACCGACCTCGACGGCAACACCTCCTCGGTCGACATCACGGTCATCGTCGGCGACGGGAGGAAGGACATCCTCCACGGCACGTCGGGGGCGGACCTGATCTTCGGACGGGACGGCGATGATCTCATCAGCGCCGGGGACGGCAACGACCTCATCAGCGCCGGCCACGGCAAGGACATCGTCAGCGCCGGGGATGGCAACGACGCCGTTGCCACTGGCGATGGCCGGGACGTCATCTTCGCCGGCGATGGCAACGACGTCCTCACCGGCGGCGACGGGAACGACCGGATCAACGGCGGCGAGGGAGACGACTCGCTCAGTGGAGACAGAGGCAATGACACGCTGATCGGTGGGCCAGGCGCCGACCTCTTCAGCGGAGGTCCGGGCGACGACACGGCGGTCGACTTCGACGCCGGGGAGGGCGATACCACCGACGGCTCGATCCGCTGATCCGAGGGATCTGTCGCGACGACGGATCGAGGAGGCGCCGGCCAGCGCCGGCGCCTCCTCGTGTCGATGCCTCGCATCGCATCGCCCGCGCGTGCCACAGTGACCGATGCGGGTGGGGGATCTGCTGCATGCCGAGATGGCGCTCGCCCACGCTCCCTGGTTCGAGCGGTTCGCCGACCTCTATGGACCTCGGACCGCGGAGGCCGTCCGGGGAGGGCGGAAGATCACGGCCGAGCGGCTCCAGGAGTGCCGCGACGCGGGTCCGGTCTTCGCGAGCCTGCTGCAAAACGGCGCGTCACTTGCGGGGGATCGATTGCTGGGTGTGCCCGTCTGCCCGCGGCGTCGCTCCCGTCGGCTACCAGGACACCAGGGACAGCACCATGACCGGCTTCTGGTCGTATGCGGGCTTCCCCGCGATCTCGTTGCCGGTCTTCGACGGTCCCGATGGGATGCCGCTCGGCGTCCAACTCGTCGGGATGCCCGGGCAGGACCAGCTCCTCATCGACTGGGCGGCGCGCGTCGAGACCGCGTTCGCGTCGGAATCGCTCCTGGACTAGAGTTGCGCGCGATGCCGAAGACGTGGGGGCTCACGAAGGAACAGGCCGGGTACAAACCGGCGCCCAAACCCGAGGTTCGCTGCGACCACTGTGAGTTCATGTGGCCACGGACGTCGACCGGCAGCTGCAAGTACGTGCGCGGCCTGATCAAGGCCTCGTACACGTGCAACGAGTTCTCGCCACGGAAAGGCTCGGAGGGGCAACCGAGCTGACGCTCAGCCGGACGTCCCGAACGGGATGCGTCCGGTCACGGTGGTCCCGGCTCCCACGGCGCTGCGGATCTCGACCGAGCCTTCGAGCGCGGCGAGTCGATCGGCGATCCCCTGGAGACCGGTCCCGTAGCCGGTGCTCGCCGGATCGAAGCCGACCCCGTCATCGCGGACCTCGAACTGGAGCACGCCCCCTCCGTTCGACAAGACGAGCTCGGCCTGGGTCGCCTCCGCGTACTTCGCGACGTTCTGCAAGGCCTCGAGGCAGGAGAAGTACACGGCCGCCTCGATGTCTTGTCCGTACCGCCCCACGTCCTCGCCGCGGATCCGTACGGGAAGGGGAGCTCTTCGGGCCTGCGCTTCGAGCGCCGCCACCAGCCCCTTGTCGGCGAGGAGCGGTGGGTAGATCCCGCGCGCCAGTTGGCGGAGGTTCTCGAGCGCGTCGGTCGTGTCCGTCTGCACGTCTTCGAGCATGGCGGTCGCCCGTTCAGGATCGCGCGTCGTGAGCTGCTGCGCCAGGCGTACCTTGACGCTCAGGGCGACCAGCTGTTGCTGCGCGCCGTCGTGCAGGTTGCGTTCGAGCCGGCGACGCTCTTCGTCCTGCGCGGCGACGAGGCGCTGCCGGGACGCCTTGAGCTCCTCGATCAACCGAACGTTGCGCAGCACCAGGCCGGCCTGCGACGCGAGATCGTTGACGAGCCTGCGACGCGCGGGATCCAGCGGATCGTTCGGCGGGGTCGTGACCGACAGAGCCCCCAGCAGCTCCCCGTGGTGTCGCACCTCGACGACGACGTCGTCGGGGATCTCCGGCAACGTGTCTCCCGGGGCGGCGACCGCCCGGAGCGGCTCGTCTCCACTGGTGGCGGCCGGCCGGAGCTCGCCTCCCACCAGCAGCCACACGGTGGCCCTGGTCGCGCCCGTCGCGCCGGCGAGGATCTGCGCCATCCGCGGAAGGACGTCGTCGGTCGCGTACGTTTCCGCCATGTGCTCGGAGAAATCCGCGAGCACCTCGTACGACGTCGCCCTCCGGCCGTAGACCAGGCGGTCGGCGAGCGAGCGCGCCGCGCGCCGCACGGGGTTGAACGTCACCACCAGGAGCACCACGCCGACGACGACCCGTGAGACCGTCCCGACGGTGGCGAGCGCGATCACGCCCAGGTACAGGGCCGTCAGCACGGAGGCGACCACCGTGAACACCACGGTCTTCTTGATAACGACATCGATGTCGTACAGGCGGTACTTCAAGACGGCGATCCCCACGGACGCGGGGATCAGCGCCAGGACGATCCCGAGCACGTCATCGGAGAGGCCACCGCTCCCGTGTTCCGCTGGGATCAACAGGAAGACGAAGTTGATGCTCCCTGCCAGGATCAGCCATTTCACCTGTTGCCGCTCGTCACCGTGGCTGCGCCGGAACCGCACGATCAGCGATGCGATAGAAAGCGCCACCACGACGAAGAACGCTAGCGCCAACACCTCGCGCGCCACGTCGAAGATCGGGACCAGCGAACGGATCGTGTACGGGTTGGGCACCGAGCGGTTCACGGCGTCCGTGTAGTCCTCTCCCTCCATCGCGAACGCGACCGACCACAGGATGGTGAGGATCGCGGACGCCCATCCCACCGGTCGCCACCGCGGCGAGGGCAGGTGCCCATCCGGGAAGAGCAGGAACGTCCAGGTGAACAGAACGCCGAAGACCGGCACCCACCCCCAGTTGTTGAGCCACACCGCGAACGTTCCGGCCGGAGCTCCAGGGTGTGTGATCGTTGCCCAGTAGCCGTATTCGCCGCCGAACGCGAAGATGACTCCCACCGCCAGCCAGATGCCGAGGTAGACCCACCCGACCGCGTTCTCGCGCTTTCGCACCGCGATCGCAAGACCCGCGACACCGGTGGCGAGGAACGCGAACGACTGGGTGATGTCGGCCACTGAAGGGGACCGGTCGTTGAGCATCCGGAAGACGAACGACGCGACGAGACCCAGGATCCCCACCCCGAAGATCGCCCACGCCAGCCGGGTCGATTCGCGCCGGCTGCCGGCATCCATCACCCGAGGTTCCGAGATCGCCATCCCTTGAGATTCTGTTCCTGCAGCTCGGACTGGTCGAGGGGGTGACCCTGTCGATCGGTGCTCGTGCAACCACCCTCAGCTACGGAAGTGATCCGCTCATCAGGGGTCCTCCGCGCGCCATCTCCAGCATCCCCGAGGACTGGTCGGCTCCGAGGACTTGACATCCGGCGTCCAGGACGTGACGAACCGTCGATGGGTCGGCGTGATCGGCACGTCGCCAGCGTCGTACGTCGAGGTGTCGCGATCGAAGACTTCTTCGGTCACGCGCCGCCGCTCGTCGAGCCACGCCTTCCGGTCCAACGGTGCCTGTCTTCAGGCGGAGGCGTCGTCCCCGGTTGGCCCAGAGCTCTCGGCGAGCTTCGCCTCCAGCGCCTGGATCTCCGCCACGAGCCGGTCGGCCTCGGCGCCCGCGGGCTCGCCGCCGCTCCGCTCCCTCACGATCAGGTAGCCCAGCTGCTCGGCGAGGCCATCGGCCTTCTTGCGCGTCTGCGATTGCTCGACCTTGCCCTGGACCTGCGCGGTCCCCTTCTTGGCCTGCTCGGCGGCCTTCTCCGCAGCCGCTTTCGCCTTGTCCAGGATGCCCATGGTTCCCTCCTCGGTAGGTCTGACGCAACTGTAGCTCCGGCGAACTCCGTCGGCGGGGGGTCGGCCCCGGTGTCCAGGCCGGACGTGGCGTGGCACCATCCCAGGGTGGACACGCCCGAAAAGGCAGATGCCATGCTCGACGAGGCGAGGATGAGCGCCTCCCAGCGCGCGTGGGATCGCGCGTACGACCTGTTCTCCACCGTCGCCACCGCGCGCGCGTTCGATCCCGACGACCTCGAACGCTTCGCCAAAGCCGCCTACTGGAGGGGGCGCTCCAACGAGTCGATCTCGATGCGCGAAGCCGCCTATGCGGCCTACATCGAACGCGGCGACGATCAGCGCGCTGCGCTGTGCGCCCTCACGCTGATGCGCGAGCACAACTCGAATATGCAGGACTCCGTCGCGGCGGGTTGGCTCAAGCGCGCCGAACACTTGCTCGAGGGCCGGCCCGAGTCGTTCGCGGATACCGCACCGGCCGACGGCTACCTCGCGATCGCTCAGGCGGATGCGGCGCGGGCACGCGGCGATTTCGCGCGAGCGCTCGGGCTGGTCGAGCGAGCGTTGCGGATCGCCGATGGCTCGAGTGACCGGAACCTCCGAGCGTGGGGCGTGATGCGCCGTGCCATGTTCCTCGTCGACGAAGGACGGCTGACCGAGGGCTACCGGCTGATGGAGGAGGTGGCGGCCGCAGCCGCCGGCGGTGAGCTCGGTGGATACACGACCGGAGCGGTCTTCACCAACATGATGAGCCTATGTCGGGACGTCGCGAGCTATCGCAGGGGCATCGAGTGGTCCGACGCCGCGCAGCGGTGGCTCGAGCGACAGCGGATCGAGGGCTTCCCCGGGATCCTCCGGATCCACCGGAGCGAGCTCTTGCGGATGCTGGGCAACCTCGAGGAGGCCGGAAGCGCGGCGAGCCGAGCATGCGAGGAAGTGGGAGCCGTGAGCCTGGTGCACTCGGGCGTCGCGCAGCACGAGCTCGGCGAGGTGCGGCTCCGGATGGGGGATCTGGAGGGAGCAGGGGAGGCGTTCGGCCGCGCGCAGGAGCTCGGAGAGGATCCGCAACCCGGCCTCGCGCTGTTGCGCCTGGCGCAAGGGGATCCGAGCGCGGCGCTCGCGTCGATCGGGCGCAGCCTGGAGGGTGCGGCGTTCGACGGCTTCGCGCGCGCCCGCATGCTGTCGGCGCAGTCGGAGATCGCCGGCGCCGCCACCGACGCCGAACAGGCGAGGGATGCCAGGAACGCGCTGCGTGAGATCGCCGTTCAGCTGCCGTCTCCGGCGGTGCGTGCGGCGAGCGAGTGGGCGGACGGGCTGTTCGCCCTCATGGACGACGATCCCGATGTCGCCTCACGGCACCTGCGCGAGGCTCGCGATCGGTGGAGGGCCGTGTCCGCGCCTTACGAGACCGCGAAGGCGGAGGTCGCGCTCGCCGAGGCGGATCTCCTGCGGGGCGACCGGGACGGGTCCGCCGCGCAGCTCCAGAGCGCTCGAGCCACCTTCGAGCGGCTCGGCGCGAAGCTGGACGCTCGCAGGACGGCCGACCTGGAAGAGCGGCTCAAGCGTGGGGGCACGCCGCACAGGACCGTCCGGACGTTCCTGTTCACGGACATCGTCGGCTCGACCTCGTTGATGGGGGTGATCGGCGACGAGGCCTGGGATCACCTCCGCCGCTGGCACGACCAGACGCTCCGCGCCTCGTTCGTCGAGCACGGAGGCGAGGAGATCGACCATGCCGGCGACGGCTTCTTCGTCGCGTTCCCCGATACGGCGTCGGCCCTCGCCTCCGCGGTCGAGATCCAGCGCCGGCTCGTCGAGCATCGACGCACCCACGGTTTCGCGCCGCAGGTGCGCATGGGCCTCCACGCGACCGCCGCGACGCACGATGGGTCTGACTACACGGGCCTCGGCGTGCACACGGCCGCCAGGATCAGCGCGCTGGCCGGGGCGGGTGAGATCCTGGCGAGCGCGGAGACGATGGGGGAGGCGCCGGGCCTGCCGACGTCGGAGGCGCGCACCGCGCATCTGAAGGGCATCGCCGAGCCGGTCGACGTGGTGACGATCGAGTGGCGCGATTGACGCCCTCGAGCCCCGAAGGCCAGAATCCTCCCTCCGGACAGGGCCAAGGAGGCGCAGGCGGCGTGACCGACGATCAGCCTAGCACCGGGAACGCCGAGGATCTCGGGATCCCCGAGCGCAACCCGGACCAACTGCCACCGCTGATCCGACCTGCGGTCGATCGGATCGCGAGGATCCGAGCGACCGTTCACGCCAAGCTCCTCGCCGGCTTCCTGACCATCGCGGTGCTCCTGGTCGCGATGGGCGTCACCAGCATCCTCGTGATCCGGCAGATGAACGCCCGGGCGCACGATCAGATCGAGCTCAGCGACCAGATCGACCTGTCGCGGCAGGCGCTCTACACGATCACCGCGCAGAGCCACTACCGGGCGATGGCGCTCACCACGTTCGACGACACGTGGAACGACAAGATCGCGATCGCCAAGGAAGCTTTCACGGACGACCTCGACAGTATCGCTGCGATCGGCGGACCCGGTGTGGCAGAGAGCGTCGAACGCATGCGGGCGATCGACGAGCGGTACGCGGCCGCCGGCGACGAGGTGCTGTCCCTGTATCAGGCGGGCGAGTACGACCGCGCGCTGGACCTGCACCTGTCCGCCGAGCACGAGATCTCACACGAGATCGAAGACGAGCTCAACCTGCTCATCACGGATATCGAGCAGCGCATCGACGCGAGCGCTTCGAGCCTGGCATCCCTGCATCGGTTCCTGTTGTTCGCCGTCGCGATCTTCTCCGGCTTGAGCTTGCTGATCGCGCTCGGGCTCGGGGCGGCGCTGTCATGGTCGATCATCCGTCCTGTCCGCAAGATCGACCTCGCGCTCGCGCGGATCGCCGCCGGCGACTTCGGTGAGCACGTGGAGGTCCCGAACCGCGACGAGTTCGGCCGGCTGACCTTCAACCTGAACCGCGCGAGCGATCAGCTTGCCGAGCTGTACGCGGATCTCTCGACCCTCAACGTCGGGCTGGAGAAGAAGGTCGAGGATCAGCTCGATCAGCTCCACCGGGCGGAGCAGCTCCGCCGGTATCTCGCTCCCCAGGTCGCCGACGCGGTGCTGGAGGGCGGAGCCAACGTCGCGCTGACCTCGACCCGCCGCAACCTGACCATCCTGTTCGCGAACATCCGGGGCTTCACGTCGATGTCCGAGCGTATGGAGCCCGAGGAGTTGATCGATGGGCTCAATCAGCACTTCACCGTGATGACCGACGTGGTCTTCCGTCACGACGGCACCCTCGACAAGTACATCGGCGACGGCATCCTGGCGTTCTTCGGAGACCCGATCCCGTTCGAGGACCATGCCGAACGAGCCGTGGTCACGGCGCTCGAGATGCGGCAGCGGCTCCGCAGCCTCCGCACCAGGTGGACGCTCCAGGGGGACGAGGAGCTGAACGTGGGCATCGGCATCAGCACCGGGTATGTCACGGTCGGCAACATCGGGTCGTCGACCAGGACCGAGTACACGGTCATCGGCAACCACGTCAGGCTGGCGTCACACCTCGCGCAGATCGCCGGGCCGGATCAGATCCTGGTCTCCGACCAGACGCTCGCTGCGCCCGAGGTGCGGGAGCGCGTGCACTCGGTCTCGTTGGAGGCCATCACGCTGGAGGGGTTCCGCCAGCCGGTCAACATCTTCGAGATCTCCGACCTTCCCGCGCCGCTCCGCCACCGCCTCTGACGGTCGTTGCTGCCCCTCAGTCGAGGAGCGCGTCGAACGCTCGCAACGTGTCGCTCAACCGCTCGGAGAGCGTCGTCGCGAGCCATCGGTGCAGCGCCGCGGCGAGCTCCGGGTCCGCGGACTCCATCCGCTCGATCGAGTCGCGGCTGAGACGGAGGACCACGCTCGGCGTCTCGGCCACCACGTCGGCCGTGCGCGGGACACCCGTGTACATCGCGATCTCTCCGACCACCACGCCCGGCAGCACCGTCCGCAGTCGCATCCGCGTTCCCTCGGGCGTCGCCATCTCGACGCGCAGCCGCCCCGACTCCAGCACGAACACGTCGTCGGGCGGCTCGTCCTGGCGGATCAACACCGTGCCCTCCGGGAGCGACACGCGCTCGAGGTACGTCGACAGTCCCGGCGGCATATCCGCGAGCGCGTCGCCGGATCCCTCGGCCGGCCGATCCTCACCCCGGAGCAGACCGTCCTCACACCATTGCAGGCCGCGATCCAGGTCGAGCTCGAACCGCACCACCCCATCGGATGCGACGACACCTCCCCGCTCCAGGCGGGTCAGCGCCGGATCCGGCACGTCCGTGAACACGAGCTCGAACCCGTTCGCCTGTGCGAGCTGCGCCACCTTGCGGAACGACATCACCGCCGAGGAGTCCATGCCGGTCACGCGCCGGAGGTCGACCAAGAGGTACTGCAGCGATCCGCGCTCCACCCGTTTGCGGATCCGCTCGAGCAGCCCGCTCGCCGTCCCGAAGAAGACGAACCCGCTCACGCGGAGGATCTGGACGCGCTCGCCCAGCTCCCGCAGCGCCTCGCGCTCGCCGGGCGGCCGGTCCACGTTGCTGTGATACGTCGGCCCGAACTCCACCTCGTGCACCAGCTCCGTCCGGCCGAGTTGACCGCGAACATCACGATCGCGAGCACCAGGCCGATCTCCACGCCGGGGAGGAACCCCCGCGCCGCGATCGTCACCAGGATCACCAAAACGGCCACGTACTCGCCCACCGGCAGGGTCTTGCGCTTGTCCCACACCCACTCGACGATGAACGAGAGGCCGACGAACACCAGGACGCCGCCGACGATCACGCGCGGGATCAGCTCGACGAGCTCCGCACCGAACACGACGGCCGAGAGCGGGACGAGCGCGGCCACCAGGCCGGTGGTCCGCGCGTCGACGGCCATCTGCTGAGCGAGCGCCGTCAGACTGAGCGCGTGGTATCCGGGGATCCCGCCGAAGAAGCTGGCGACGACGTTCAGGATCCCCCCGTCGCGGAGCTCCCGGTTCGAGTCGAGATCGGTGTGGACGATCTGCTCGATGCCGCTCACGTTGAACAGGCACGCGATCACGGCGACGAACACGGCGGTGGCGATCCTCGCCGCCTGTCCGAGCACCGCCGACTAGTCGGCGCCGGTGAGGGCGCGGATGCTCCAGGGCTGCAACAGCCGTCCCTCGGGGAACGGCCCGAGCAGCCAGAGCCCGTTCCGCGCGTCGTCGAGCGACGAGCCCGTGACGAGCATCCCGACCGCGAACAGCACGAGCCCGATCCCGATGGCTGCCGGGATCACCGGCGGCCGCTTCACGACTCGGGTCAGCACGAGCAGCACGACGCCGAAGACGAACGCCGGGACCCAGCGGGTCAGCTCGGCACGGCGCTCGAGGTCGTCGATCGTGCGCAGGTACGGCTGGATGCTCGCCGCGACGCCGATGCCACCCTTCGTGAGCAGCCACCCGGTGCCCGCGAGGAACCCGCCCACGACGGGGTACGGGACGAACCGGACCAGGTTCCCCAGCTTGAACGTCCCGATCACCAGGAAGACGACGCCGGTCAGGAGCGTTACGACCATGGTCGCGGCCACGACCGTCAGGAACGCTCGCTGGAGACTCCCGAACGCGTCCAGGGCCGTGGTCGTGGCGACGACCGCGAGGACGGCCGCCGCCGCGTCCTGCACGCTGCCGACCACGCCGCGCCTGCCCGCCCTCCATGCGAGGATCGCGAGCGCCAGCGCGCCGACACCAGGTACATCCCGATGCCGTTCGCCAGGAAGTCCGCGAGGTAGCCGCCGAACACCAGGGCGGCGAACGAGATGGCAAGGACCACCTCGACGACGCCGATCACCAGGCCGGCGCTGATCGACGTCAGCACGCTCTGCGATCGTCGCTGCTCTGTCATGGCCGCCCCCCACTCGCCGCGAGGGCGACCCTATCCGTCAGTGGGCCCTCACCGCTAGTGGTTGTCGGTTCTCTTGTCAGGCCGGTTGGCCATGGCTACCGTCGGAGACGCGATGCGTGAACGGGGAGATTATCTCGGGTGAGGGCCGGCCCGAGGTTCCTCGTGCTCCTCGCGACCACCCTCGTCCTCGCCGCAGGGTGCACCGTGACGTTCGGGCAGCCTCCGGATGCACGCACGACCTCGGAGGCCGCCGCCCCGCCGACGAGCTCGCCTTCCCCCAAGCCGACCGGCCTGTCGGGTGCTACCGGGCGGATCGCCGTGCTGGACGCGCGCGGAACGCTCACCGCGTTGGATGCAGACGGATCGGATGCGGTCGTCCTGGACGAGTCCGTGCCGGACGAGGTCTCCGTGCGACAGCCGACGTGGTCGCCCGACGGCTCCCGCATCGCCTGGGTCCGGATCACAGGCAGTGGGACCTCGGCCGATCTCATCACGACGACGGGCGGCGGCACGCGGCCGACCGAGACCTCCGTCGCCGCCGCGCCGTTCTACCTCTCCTGGGATCCGACGTCCAAGCGGGTGATCTACCTCGGTGGCTCGGCGACTGCCGACACCGAGCTCGGCCTCGTGGACGTGGCCGCGAGCACGTCGGCCCCGATCGACGCCGGCAGCCCGTTCTATCTGTCGTGGAACCCGTCGGGGAAGCAGCTCCTCGTGCACGTGGGGACGGACCGACTCGACCGGCTCGTGATCGATGGTTCGCTCACCACAGTCGACGACCGCCCGGGGGCGTTCACGGCCCCGGTGTGGACCGCGGACGGACGGACCCTCGTCTACGCGTCCGAGACCCACGGTGGGCAACGGCTCGTCGCGCACGACGTGGATGCGGATCGCGATCAGGTCCTCGCGCGGTTCGACGGAACGCTCACGTTCGTCGTGAGTCCCGATGGGAGACGCATCGCCTTCCAGGTCATGCAGGACCGGAACGTGGTGGTTCCGCTCTCGGTGATCGATCGTCGGACCGGAACGATCGAGCGGGTGACGACCGGCTACATCCCCGCGTTCTTCTGGAGCCCCGTGGGCGGCAAGCTCCTCTACCTGCTCCCGGACGTCACGCAGGAGCGCATCTGGTTCCGCTGGGGCGTGTACGAGGACGGGTCGTCGTTCTCCACCGGGCGATTCGTCCCGAGCCTGGAGTTCAGCCGCGACTACCTTCAGTTCTTCGAGCAGTACGCGCAGAGCATGAGCCTGTGGTCCCCTGACGGCGGCGCCTTCGTCTATGCCGGGGAAAACGAGTCGGGGGAATCGGGCGTCTGGATCCAGCCTGCGAGTGCGGATACGCCGCCCGTGCGCCTGGGCGACGGCGTCGTCGCCACCTGGTCGCCCGCGTAGCACGTCCGTCCGTCGCTAGGATGGCCCGATGGATTGCCGTTCCTGCGGCTCCGACCTGCCCGATGACGCGCGCTTCTGTCCCACCTGCGGCGCGGAGCAGACCGGATCCGGTCCGCAGGAGGAGCGCAAGGTGGTCTCGATCCTGTTCGTGGACGTGGTGGGCTCCACCGCCCGCGCCGACGGCGCCGATCCCGAGGACGTCCGCGAGCGCAACCAGCTCTACTACCGAGAGACCCGCGAGCGGATCGAGCGCTACGGCGGCGTCGTGGAGAAGTACATCGGCGACGCGGTCATGGCGGTGTTCGGCGCGCCGCTCGCGCGAAGCGACGACGCCGAGCGCGCCGTGCGGGCAGCGCTCAGCGCAGTCGAGGGTGTCCGCGAGCTGAACGAACGACACCCCGGGCTCGATCTCGAGGTGCGCGCCGGCGTCTGCAGCGGCGAGGCGATGGTGGCGATCCACGCGACGCCCGGTGAGGCGCTCGCCACGGGGGATGTCGTGAACACCGCGGCCCGGTTGCAGTCCGCGGCGCCGCCCGGCCGCGCGGTCGTGGGAGAGGACACGTACCGGCTCATCCGTCACGCGTTCGCGCTCGATGCGCTCCCGCCGATCGACGCGAAGGGCAAGGCCGAGCCCGTGGCCGCTTGGCTGGTGGGCGAGCCCCTGGTGTCGCCGGCGAACCGACCCACGTCGCAGACGCCGCTCGTCGGGCGCGACCGAGAGTTGCTGATCGTGCGCACCGTGTGGGACCGCGCGGTGAACGGCTCGAGGCCGCATCTCGTCACCGTCCTGGGACCGGCAGGCATCGGCAAGTCCCGGTTGGCGCTGGAGGTGGCGACGGAGGTCGAGGCCCAGGGCGGCCGGGCGCTGTGGGGCCGCAGCCTGCCGTACGAAGAGCAGACGCCGTACCGCGGCATCGCCCAGATCGTCCGCCTGGCGGCCAGGATCTACGAGAACGACCTGGTGACCGCTTCGCGCGAGAAGCTCGCCGCGACGGTGGCCACGCTGCTCCCGGAAGCGGAGGTCGCCGAGACCACCCGGTACCTGTCGTTGCTGCTCGGCCTCGGACTGGACGAGCCCGCCAGCGAGGTGATCCACCTGCAGTTCGCGACGCGGCGGTTCGTCGAGCACCTATCGAAGGACCGGCCGGTGCTCCTGGTCTTCGAGGACGTCCATTGGGCCGACGACGTGTTGCTCGACCTGATCGAGTACCTGGTGTCGCATGTGCAGGAGCACCGGATCCTGTTCCTCGCGCTGGCGAGGCCGGAGTTCCTGGAGGCGCGCCCGACCTGGGGCGCGGGCATGGCCGGCGGCACGACGCTTCCGCTGGATCCCCTGACGGCCACCGAAGCGGCGGACGTGATCGGCTCGCTGCTGTCGACGGCACAGGCGTCCACCGTGGAACGCGTGGTCGCGACGGCCGGGGGCAACCCCTTGTTCATCGAGGAGCTCGTGGCCTCCCTGGCGGACGACCCACTGTCGGAGGAACTGCCCGGCACCGTGCTCGCCGCGATCTCGGCTCGGATCGACGCGCTGCCGCCCGAGAGCCGGACGGCGCTCCTGCATGCCAGCGTGATCGGGCAGACGTTCTGGCGGGATGTGCTCGCGCACGTGGGGGAGCTGCCCGACGTGGACGAGGCGCTCGAGGCCCTGGAGGCCCGGGGCCTCGTGCAGCGCCGATCGCAGAGCCAGGTCGAGGGTGATGCCGAGTTCGTGTTCAAGCACGTGCTGATCCGCGACGCCGCGTACGGGACGCTCCCGCGCGCGGCGCGGCGCGAGCTGCACGCCGCCACGGCCGCCCACCTCGAGCGATCGGTGCCCGACCCCGCGGAGCTCGGATGGATCCTCGCCCACCACTGGCGTGAGGCCGGCGAGCCAGCACGCGCGATCGCCTACTTGCTGCAGGCGGCCCGCCGGACGAAGGACGCCTTGGCCGTCGAGGAGACCTGGGAGCTGTACACGCGGGCGCTCGACCTCGCGGACTCGGATGACGAACGTTGCGCGATCCGCCTGCAGCGGGGTCTCGCGATGACGGAGCTCGAGGACTATTCGCGCGCCAAACGCGAGCTTGGGGAGCTGGTGCCCGAGCTGACCGGAGCCGAGCAGATCGAGGCGCTCCTGGCCCAAGGGCGATGCTCCGTGTGGACGGAGGACACCGAGGGGGTGTTCGCGGCTGCGACGCACGCCGCGGAGCTCGCGGAGCGCGGTGACGACCCGGAGCACCTGCCGGCCGCGCTCGCGCTGCTGAGTGCGGGCTACGGGATGCGGGGTGAGGCCGGCGATCTTGGACGCTCGATCGAGATCGGCAACCAGGCGACGGACGCGTGGATACCGGGCACGCGCTCCCAAGAGCTGGCGGAGCACTACCACGTCCAGGCGGACCACTCGTACTGGGCGGGGCGGTACGACCGCGCACTCGAGTTGTCCTACGTCGAGTTCGACGTGGCCGGCGTCGACCCGCACAGCGCCGAGTTCCTGCTGCGCGGGGCCGGCATGATAGGACTCGTGCTCTCGGGTCTGGGACGGTACGAGGAGGCGCTCACGGCGGTGGAGAAGGCGATCTCGATCGCGAACTCGATGGGCCGCCCGGTCAACGTCGTCACGAACTATTCCACCGCACCGTTGCGCGACATCTTCGCCGCGGAGGAGGCGCACGCACGAAGCGCCGAGATCGCGGACCGGCTCGGGCCCTCGGACTTCAACATGCCCTGGATCAACGCACGCGCCGACGTGATCGCCGCCGATCTGCTGCTGGGCGAACTCGGCCGCGTAGAGGTCGCGTTC
Organism: Actinomycetota bacterium; assembly: GCA_038211015.1. GTDB lineage: Bacteria > Actinomycetota > UBA4738 > UBA4738 > HRBIN12 > JBBQVZ01. The sequence goes on from JBBQVZ010000018.1 coordinate 19,333, forward strand.
CCCGAGACGTGGGATGACGCACGCAACGGCCTCGCGTGGGAGCGCTGGCTGGTGAGCGGTCGCCTCTGCGCCATCCGCGCGGAGCTCGCGCTGGAGCTGAAGGACACCGAGGGTGCGGTCACGTGGGCACGCCGCGCCCTGGAGATGGCGCGGAGCGCCGGCCGCCAGAAGTACGAGGTGATCGCCACGACGACGCTCGGGACCGCGCTGACGGCGTCCGGCTCCGCCGAGGAAGCGCGCACCGAGCTGCGCGGCGCCGTCGCCGGGGCGGATACCCTCGGCTCGCCGCTCTATCGCTGGCAGACCCGCGCAGCGCTCGCCGACGCCGTCCGGCCGCTCGAGGGCGTGGATGCTGCCGACGCGCATCTCGCGGACGCAGCCGGGATCATCCGCGAGGTCGTAGCCGGGCTGTCGCCGGAGCGGGGCGCCGTCTACGCGGCCGCCCCCCAAGTGGCGGCGGTCCTCGACTCGGTGTGAACCCGGCGTGCCACGGATCGAGGACTACGCGCTGATCGGGGATCTGCAGACGGCCGCGCTATTGAGCCGCGACGGCTCCGTCGACTGGTGCTGCTTCCCACGGTTCGACTCGGGCGCCTGCTTCGCCGCGCTACTCGGCGGACCCGAGAACGGACGCTGGTCCATCGCGCCCACCGCGCCTGTCCGAGCCTCCGCGCGACGGTACCGGCATGACACGCTGGTCCTGGAGTCGACGTACGAGACCGACGAAGGAGCGGTGCGCGCGATCGACTTCATGCCGCCGCGCGGTCACGCGCCGGATATCGTGCGGATCGTTGAGGGTCTGTCGGGAGATGTGGCGATGCGGTTCGAGCTGGAGATCCGGTTCGACTACGGCCGCATCGTCCCGTGGGTGCGCAGGATCGACGACGCGCTGGTGGCGATCGCGGGACCGGACGCGCTCTGTCTGTGGTCACCCGTCGAGACGCACGGCGAAGGGATGACTACCGTCGCGGAGTTCAGGGTGTCGCAGGGCGACCGTCTGGGCTTCGTGCTGACGTGGTTCCCGTCCCACGAGGAGATGCCGGTCGCGGTCGACGCCGAGGCTGCCCTGCGCGACACCGAGGACTACTGGCTGAACTGGGCCGGCACGCTCTCGAGCGAGGGCGACTACCACGCCGAGATCAATGAATCGCTCGTCGTGCTGAAGGCGATGACGTACGCGCCGACCGGCGGGATCGTGGCGGCGCCGACGACCTCGCTCCCCGAGGCGATCGGCGGCGAACGCAACTGGGACTACCGGTTCTGCTGGCTGCGCGACGCGACACTCACGCTCCTGTCGATGCTGAAGGCCGGCTCGCGCGACGAGGCCGAGATGTGGAGTCAGTGGCTCCTTCGCGCTGTTGCGGGGGATCCGGCGGACATCCAGATCATGTACGGACTGGCGGGGGAGCGCCGTCTGGACGAACGGACGCTGGACTGGTTGCCCGGCTACGAGGGGTCGACGCCCGTGCGGGTCGGGAACGCCGCGTCGGCGCAGCTCCAGCTGGACGTCTACGGCGAGATCATGGATGCGATTTACCAGCTGTGCGTCGAAGGCGCACCGGCGGACGACAACATCTGGTCCCTGATGGTGAAGCTGCTCGCGTGGCTCGAGGACGGGTGGCGGCTGCAGGACACGGGGATCTGGGAGATGCGAGGTCCACCGCGCCACTTCACCCACTCCAAGGTCATGGCGTGGGTGGCGTTCGATCGCGCGGTGCGTTCCCACGACGAGTTCGGGCGCGATGGTCCGGTGGAGCGCTGGCGGGAGCTGCGCGAGGAGATCTACGATGACGTGCTCGCGAACGGGTGGAGCGAGCACAAGCAGGCATTCACGCAGTCGTATGGATCCGACGACCTGGACGCGAGCATCCTGTTGATGCCGCATCTGGGGTTCATGCCCGCCACCGACGATCGCTTCCGCTCCACGGTCGAGGCGATCCGGCGGGAGCTGGTGGCCGACGGTCTGGTGCTGCGCTACCGCCCCCGCGACGACGGCGCGGTCGACGGCCTGCAGTACGACGAGGGCGTGTTCCTGCCGTGCTCGTTCTGGCTGGCGGATGTGCTGGCGATGCAGGGCGACGTCGATGCGGCACGCGAGCTCTTCGAGCGGCTGTTGGACCTGCGCAACGACGTCGGCCTGATCTCGGAGGAGTACGACCCGCACGCCGGCCGGATGCTTGGCAACTTCCCCCAAGCGTTCACGCACCTCGCGGTGATCAACACGGCGTTCGTCCTGCGTGAGGGACGGGGATTGCGCGCGTCCGGCGGGAGCGCTCCAACCTAGCGTTGCGTGGCGACCAGCTCCGCCTCGCGCATCACGCGCAGCACGTTCCGGCCGGCGATCCGTTGGAGCTCGTCGTCCGTGTAGCCACGTGCGGCGAGCTCCGCGAACAACGTGGGATAGCCGGCGACGTCCTCCAGCCCGGCCGGCATGCCCGCGGCACCGTCGTAGTCCCCGCCGACGCCGATGTGGTCGACCCCCGCGACGTCGCGAACATGATCGATGTGGTCGGCGACCTGTGAGACGGTCGCCGGAACCTCTTCGAGCGAATCCCACCACTCGTCCATCGCCGCGCGGAGCGCCTCGGGATCGTCGGCGTGCTCGACGCGCAGTGCCTTCGCCTCCGCCAGCACTCGACGGTTCAGCTCGGCGCCCTCGGGCGCGGTGAACGACGGCACGAACGTCACCATCACGACGGCTCCGGTCTGTCGGACCAGCTCGAGCACGTCGTCGGGCACGTTGCGCGTCACGTCGCAGAGGGCGCGCGCCGACGAGTGAGAGAAGATCACCGGCGCCTCGCTGACCTCGATCGCCTGACGCATCGTGTCATCGGAGACGTGACTCAGGTCCACGAGCACGCCCGACCGGTTCAGCTCGCGGACGACGTCCTCGCCGAACGTGGTCAGCCCACCGTGCGGATGATCGCCCGTGGCCGAGTCCGCCCAGTCGGTGTCGTCGTTGTGGGTGAGCGTCATGTAACCGGCACCCAGGCGCGCGAGGATCCGGAGCGTGCCGAGCGAGTTCCCGATCGAGTGTCCTCCCTCGACTCCGATCATCGACGCGACGCGGCCCTTGGCGGCGACGCGCTCGACGTCGGACGCCGTCCGGGCCTGTTCCAGCCGGCCCGGATAGCGGTGGACCAGCTCGTAGAACGACTCGACCTGCTCGAGCGTCTGCGTGACCGCCTGGTCGGGTGGCAGGTGGGAAGGCACGTACACCGACCAGAACTGCGCGCCGACGCCGCCGAGCTCGAGGCGCGGCAGATCGGTCTGGAGCGGCGGAGCGTGCTCCGCGATGTCGGGCTCGGCGCCGATGTCCTCGCGGATCTCGCGCAGCGCATACAACAGGTCGTTGTGCCCGTCGATCAGGGGCGCGCCGCGGAGCAGCTCGAGGATCCGTTCGTCCATGGCGCGATGGTAGGCGTTCGGGGCCGAAACCATGTCCGGCGGCTAGGGCCGCCATGCGGGACAACAGTCGTTCGCCATCCCCGGCATGCCGCGCAGCCGTTGCTGGTCCGAGCCGTCGGCGCGCATCACCATCACCTGCGCGTGGCCGGTCCGCCGTGTGAACGCGATCCGCCCACCGTCCGGCGACCACGACGGGTCGCCGTCCCACGCCCGGTTCCGGCTCACATCACGGAGGTGCGTTCCGTCCGCCGCTACGACGAAGATCTCGGCGTCACCATCGCCGATCGTGTGCGGATCGGCGCCGTGCAGGTACGCGACGAATGCGATGTCTCGCCCGTCCGGAGACCACGCTGGGAAGTCGTCGGGCCAACGATCTCGGCTGACATCGATCTGGTGGGAGCCGTCGGCATCCATCACGTAGATGTCCTGGTCACCATCACGCTCTGAGACGAAGGCGATGTGCCGACCGTTCGGCGACCATACCGGTGAGTAGTCCGGCGCCCGGTCGTGGGTCAGGCGTTCGACGCCCGTTCCGTCCACCGCCATCGTGAAGATGTCCAGATCGTCGTCGCGTTCATTAAAGAACGCGATGTGACGACCATCGGGCGACCACGACGGCGCCGCGCCGGCGACACCCAGCGTGTGCGGCAGCCCCGGCTCCGCTCCGGTGACGTCCACCAGGTACAGCAACCCGTCGTCGGTCGACTCGAACGCGATCGCGGATCCGCCCGGCGACCAGGATGGGTTGGCGGCGCCCGCCACGTCCGGTGCGAGGTCGATCGGCGTGGCGCCCGGGCCGTCGACGACGAAGAGGTGGCCCGGGTCCGAAGTACAGCACGTGATCGCCATGCGCCGCCCATCGGGAGACCAGACCGGTTGGGCGATCGTCTCCGAACCGTCCGTTACCGGGGTCGGACGGGTCCCTTCGCCACTCATCACGTATGTGTCGTCGCGGCCACCGGGATCGGAGTGGAACGCGATCGTAGCCCGATCGTTCGATCCGAACGACGTCGCAGGCGGTTCGGATGCCGCGTCCGATCGGGGGACTTCCGGTGGGCTGCTCGTCGTGCACGCGGTGCCGACGAGCGCCGTCCCCACGATCGACAGCATGATGATGATCCTTGGTGGCGCTCCGGATCGCATGACCGCCTTACTCCCCGACCTGGAGCGTGGTTCCACGGACCGTCATGGAGACGGGAGCGCGGCGCCGCCGAGCGTGAGCTGGTCCCCGCCCGAGATGACGAGCGAACCGGCTCCGAGCTCCTGGCCGTCGATCGTGGCGCCCGCACCCGAGGTGCGCAGCCGCACCGACATCAGCTCGCTGGCGACCTCGACGTGGATCAGGCCCGGCTCCGGGTAGCGTTCGGGGTGCAGGCCGCCGTAGTAGAACGCCAGGATCCGTGCGGCGGACCACCCGCGACGCGCCTTGCCGTACGCGCCCCATTGAACCATGCCTGCACCGTGTCCCCAGCCACGGCCGGTAACGGTCATCGCCCCGCCCGAGGATCGCGCCGTCATCCACCGCGACGGGATCGTGACGGGCAGGCCACCTGTCGGGTATGCCGTGGGTCGCAGGCACGGAGCCCACGTATTCACGGCGTCCCGGAACGCGCTGCCTTCGATCACGACCGGCGCACGGGTGGCGTCGCCCGAGACCTTCACGCTCGAGCCGTCGCCCATGACGGACGTGATCGGCACGCCGTCCGGCCACTCCCCGGCCCGGGTCAGGAACGTCGCGAGGTCCCGGAACCCGATCCGCACCTGCCAGCCTGAGGTCGGCGACGCGCCGTCGTCGCGCTCGACCTTTGGGCGCAGGTATGCCAACGGCGCGCTGCCGAACACGTCCTCGTTCCCGTACGTCCGGCCGTTCGACGTGGAGAAGTACACGGTGTCGGCGGGTCGTCCGTCCGACAGCAGGACGAGACCGCTGGTGCGCCGGACCGCTGCGTACCAGCGCCCGATCCCGGTCACCGGCTCCGTCGGGATACCGCCGTAGACCTGGCATGAGCTGGTCGAGCAGATCGGCGTGTCCAGCGGCTCACCCTGTTGACCGCTCCACCCGGTCGTGGCGAGCGCGTAGCTGCGCGCCGCGATCGCCTGGGCCTGCAACGCCGCCGCCGGCCAGGACGGTGGCACTTCGGCGATGCCTTCCAGGTATCGCTCGAACGGCAGGGTCACGACGAGCGACAGCGTCCCGTCGCCGGCACGGCGGACGGCGAGCGTGCCCGGGTATCTCGCCGTGAGTCGCGGCTGCTCCGCCTTCCTGCAGGCCGAGTCGACGTGCGGGTAGACGCCGTGCAACAGCAGCGATCCGCCGGCGGGGGACTGGATCCGGACGACGCCCGCAGTGCCGATCGCGTCCGGGCTCGCCGAGGGTGAGATGGGCACGGCGATCGACGCCGACACCGACACCGACGGCGCGTTGGTGGCGGCCGGGGCGGACGACTCAGGCGCGGAGGTGCAGGCGACCAACGTGACCAGGAGCAGGGTCGCGATCCGAGCCGCCGAGCACGCGCGTCGGTCGATCACGCATCCACGCTACCGCGAGCGGCCGGAACCCACCCCGGGCGAACGCGTCGACGGCGTACCATCGCGTCATGGCGATCAAGGTCGGGTCGGTCGCCCCGCCGGTCGACGGCGTGGAGATCCACGGGCCGCACGCGCTCGTCTTCTACAAGGTGACGTGCTCGACGACGCAGCTGGCCGGGCCGCCGTTGTCGCGGCTGGGCGATGCCTACCCGGGAGCCGTCGCTGGCGTGGGCCAGGATCCGCCCGAGGATCTGGCCACCTTCGCCGACACCTACGGATGGCGGTTCCCGCAGGTCCCCGATCTGGCGCCGTACTCGGCCTCCGACGGCTACGGCATCGTCTCGGCGCCGACCGTCGTGGTGGTTGACGGCGAAGGTCGCGTCGCCGACGTGGTCGAGTCGTGGGATCGAGAGGGACTCAACCGGGCGTCGTCGACCCTTGCGGGCCTGCTGCACGCGGAGCCGGGGATCCTCTCCGAGCCCGACGACGGTCTGCCCGAGTTCAAGCCCGGCTGAACGACGCGCAACGTGCCGTCAGGCTGACGGCTACTCGACCACGTTGTCTTTCCGGCGGGTCTGCGGCCAGACTGCACCTATGGCCTTCCTCGGGATGCGTGCGTGCAGATGTTGAGCCGTCGGCGCGAGCCGAGGGTTCCGCGGCCGCGAGCGTGCCCGTGTCGGGCCTTCCGCGAGTGCGCCCGGCACGGCGAACTCGAGCCGTGCGCCGAAGTGGGCCGTGACGGTGTCTGCTGGGAATGCAAGCACGGCGAGCGGCGTGGGCAGCGACCCGACCGCGCGCGGCCGAGGTTCAGCTGGAGCACCGACGCGCCCCCGGGCTCGAACCGGAACGGCCGGACCGGCTAGCCCCATCCACGGTCTGTGCGAGCTGGCGGCCTAGGGATCCGAGTAGCTCAGGACCTCGGCGTGCGGGGTCGCCGTCGCGCTTGTCGGCACGATGACGGTCGCGGACTCCTCGTCACCCTTCGCGACGAGTGCCAGCGTCACCTCGCGAGCGACATCGCCGACCGTGACCTCGACGACCACGTTCTCGGCACTCGTCCCACCGATATTCGTCACCGTGATCTCCAACGGCCGCCCCCCGCTCGCCGGCGCCTCCGCCATCGCGATGTCGACCTCGAGGTCCGCCGGCCCGCTCGCTCCCGTGAAGGCGGAGATCGCGAGCCCTACCGCGAGCGTCAGGGCCGCTGCGAGCGAGACCAACAACAATGCCCACTCGAAGGGCGTTCGCTCGCGACGCATCCCGCGAGGCTTGGCTGCGGTCATATGAGCATCCGCCCGAGCGCCGCCCCGATCGAGGCCGGGAACGCCAAGGTCACGACGCGCGCGAGCGCGGCCTGGTTCATGGTATCCACGCGGCCGAACATCGCGAGCATGGCTGCGGAGACCGCGAACGCCACGCCATACGCGAGGAGTGTCTCGGTGATCGGCCCTTGCGTCGCGCCGTCGCTCGCGATGCGCTGATCGCGTCCGCCGAACTCGGCGTAGAACACCATGAGATACGGGAGGACCAGCGATGCGACGACGAGGAGACTGAGGTGCACGCCGTCCAGTTCGGCGGCCAGGACCACCGGTTCAGCCGTCGGGGCGATGTTCAACGCGAAGACCAGCGCGCCGCCCGCCGCGATCAGCAGGTCGCCTCGCCAGCCCTCGAATCCCTCTGATGCTTCTCCCCCCTGAGACGGCGCCAGCGCGGCCCCGACGGCGAAGCCGATGCTGACCGGGATCGTGGTCAGCGCCGTCACGCCGAGCGCGTTCTCTGGCAACGTCCCGCTCCCGATCCTGTGCAACAGGATGAGCAGCATCGCAGACAGCACGATGGAGATCCCCATCCCGACGACGGCGTCCTCGACGGGTCGGTGGGTCCGTCCCGGCCGGAACCCGACGAAATACGAAAGCGCCACATTCACACCGAACGTCGCGATCACGCCGGCGAGGATCACGACCGGTGCGATGCTCCGTCCGTGGAGCCACGTCTCCTGCGTGTAGAGCAGCGGCACCCCGAGGATGACACCGCCCGCCACACCGCGCATCACATCTTCGGCAGATGTCGCCGTGCTCGCCACGGAGCAACACTCTCACAGCCGGCACACGTCCCGTCTCCGTCGCCTCCGCGTCACGACGACCACGGGTGAAGCCCCGCTTCGCAGAACGCACGCGTGAGCGGTCGAGCCGCTCGGGAGATGCGGTATCGGCTCACGGCGTCGTGGAGCTGAGCGACGCCGTGAGCCGACCCTTGCGTTGGTGCTGGCCGGTGCCGGCTAGGGCAGCGGCACGACCGCCGTCTCTCCCGGGATGAGCGCGGAAACGACCACGAACGGACCGGACTCGTTGATGGCGATGGCCATCGGCTGCGTCAGGTCTGTCGCCGCCTCGGTGCACGTCCACGTCGTCGAGTCGCACGTGTTCACCGTGCCCCCGACCATCGCGTCCGTCACGACCTCGACCGCGAACCAGCTCGCTTCGTCGAGCTCGACCACGTAGGCCGTGCCGTCCGATCCGAACGTGAGGTCGACGATCGACGTGAACCCGTCCGCGACGACGGTGCAGGGAGAATCGACGGCGTCGGCATCGCAATGCACGTGCCGCGCGTCGGGCTCGATCCGCCAGATGCGGGACTGACCGAGTGGCGCGGGGAATCCTTTGAGCTCCGAGACGTAGTAGGCGCCGTCGGGACCGATCGCCACGCTCGTCGCCACCGCCTGCCCCGGGATCTCGTCCGGCAGATCGCAGATCTCGGCGTTCTCAGGTGTCGCATCCGGGCATCCAGCCAGCGTCTTCGCGTTGTCGGTCGACACGAGCTCGTCCGGCAACGTCGCGATCCAGTCGACCCCGCCACGCCGGTTCGCGATGAGCACCGCGTTGGCGCCCGCGTCGGCGATCAGCGCGCGCTTGGTTCCAAGCGCGGTCACGTCGAACGGGTTCGAGTCGACCTCGCCCTCATCGGGATTCACGAGCCGCTCGAACTTGCCGAGGCCGGCCAAGAAGTGGGGCTTCCCGTGATTCACGGTGAAGAGCTTCCGGCCGGCGATGGCCCACATCCGGCCCGGCCGCACGGGAGCGATGTCCGTGACCCCCGGCAGATCGACGACGAGCTCCTCTGCATCGCCCTGGAGTCGAACGACCCCGGCGCCGGCGTCGGCGGCGAACAGGACGTCTCCCGGCCCGGCCGCCAGCCCGAAGACCGGCCCCGCGAACTCGTACGGCGCGGCCGCGGCTGCGGACGGTGCGATCCCCGCCGTCATCCCCGCGACCGTCAGCAAGATGGTCGCGACGCGGCCTACCGATCGGTGCTTCATCTGAACCCCTCCCCTATCGAACCTCGAATGATGTCCGGCGCTGTGTATCAGGGCGGCCGTCGGCGCGTCAATGCCGCGCACCGACCTAGTGCCAGAGCATCGCCATCTTCAGCCGGGCGAGCAGCATGCGATCCGGTCGACGCGCTGCCCTCCCGTCCTCCGGCACCGGCCGAGGGAACGGCTTGCAGATCGCGTCGGGTCCGTCGCCCGGCAGACGAGGTGGGAGCGCGCCGGTCGCCAGGAACGCCGCGATCTTGTCGTCCACGCAGGCATTGCCGAAGAGGGAGCCCGCATGCGTGGTGCCGCCCGGTTCGGCGATCAGGCTCGACCCCGGGAATCGACTCCGGACCTCCAGGCTGCCGGAGAACGGCGTCGCAGCGTCGAGCGTCTCGCTGATCAACAGGACCTGCGCACTCCCACCGTTCACGTCGGTGGGCACACCGGCAGGTGCGCCCCAGAAGAAGCACGGCGCGTTGAACCACGCGTTGCCCCACGTGAAGAACGGGGCTTCCTCATGGGTCGCCCAGTTGTCCTGTTGCCAGGTCTCCCACGCCGTCGGCCACGGAGCGTCCGTGCAGATGACCGCCAGGTAGACGGCGAAGAGGTTGTCGTCCCCTGGCCCGTCGGCGAACCTGAACGCCTGGATCACCTTCTTCGCGTCGCCGTGGTGCACCCAGCTCGAGAAGACGTCGGCGAGGTACGTCCAGAGCGATTGCGCGTAACCGGCATACAAGAACGCGTCGGCCCATTCGTCGGGGCCAACGATGCCTCCGGCGGGCGCGTCGGTGAGTGCCCGCTGAGCGGCGTAGTAGCGCTTCTGGACCGCGGTCTCCGTCTTCCCCAGGTGATAGACGCGGTTGTACTTGGCGATCCAGCCGAACCAGATGTGGATGACCTTCTCGAACGCGATGTCTTGGTTGAGGTTCGCCTGATACCAGACGGCGGTGGGATCGACGTTGCCATCGAACACCATGCGACGCACGTTGGCGGGGAACAGCGTGGCATAGACCTGACCCAGGTAGGTTCCGTACGAGAACCCGTAGAAGTTGATCTGGGGCGCATCGAGCGCCACCCGGATGCTTTCCATGTCGCGGGCGGCGTCGATCGTCGTCATGTGGGGGAGGAGGGCGGCGGCGTCCTCCACGCACGCGTCGGCGTACCCCTCCGACCGCTCGAGCCACGCCGCCTCGATCTCGTCGGTCGACGGCACGTAGGGAGGCCGCGGTCCTTTGAAGTAGCCGGGGATGCAGGAGATCGCAGGCTTGCTCGTCCCCACGCCACGGGGATCGAAGCCGATCCAGTCGTAGGTGTTGCCCGCGTGCTTCGGCACGTACTGCCCGAGCGTGACGAGCCCGAGGCCGGAGCCGCCCGGTCCACCCGGGTTCACCAGCATGACTCCCTGGTACTTCGCGTCGGATGACGTGTGCCTGATCCGGGACACCGCGATCTGGATCTGCGCGCCGCCGGGGTCCGTGTAATCCAAGGGGGCGGAGAGGAACCCGCACCGCGCATGTGCCTTGCGAAGGAACGCTTCATCACAACGCCCGAAGCTGATCTCACCCGCCCGGAGTTTGCCGACCGCCGCAACGGTTGGGGTGATCACCAGCGCGGTCGCCATCAAGCACGCGACGACAACGACAACGGCGAGTCTTCTCATTTGCCAGCCCCCTCTTGACCGATGGCCCGAGTGTGAAGAGCGCGCGTCTCCCAGTCAACGTGCGAAGGTTCGGCGCCGGATCGGTGGTGCTCAGTCGACCGTGAGCGCGATCGGCACCGCGGCGAGCGCTTTGGACACCGGACACGCGTCCTTCGCGGTCTCGGCGGCCTCGCGGAACCCGTCGGCGTCGAGTCCGGGCACGTCGCCCGAGACCCACAGGCGGATCCCGGTGACCCCCTCGCCCGGCTGGAAGTCGACCTCAGCGCGGGTGTTGAGCGTCGTCGGAGGGTGGCCGGCCTTCGCGAGGACGTTCGAGACCGACATCGAGTAGCAGGCGGCGTGGGCCGCGGCGATCAGCTCCTCCGGGCTCGTGCGGCCGTTCGGTTCCTCGGTCCGCGAGGCCCACGTGACATCGAACGTTCCGAGGCCGCTCGACTCGAGCGTGACCTTGCCGGTCCCCTCCGTCAGCGATCCATGCCATTCACCCGCCGCGCTGCGCGTTGCTGCCATCAACGTCTCCCGTCTCTCGGTCGATCTTCGAGCCTACCGCGAGCCTCCGCTCGGGACCGCCCGATGTCCCGACGATCCCCATTGGGTCTTCGCCGCGCACCAAGAAGCGAGCTTCGAACGAGTCGAAGTAGGACGTCCGGGTCCGTGCATGCGATGCTTGAGCGGACGGCGCCGCGAAGCTGGCTGAGCCGCCGACCTGCGGACGACCACATCCTCTACCCGAACTCGGCGATATGCCGGCGCGGATCGGGCCATCCGCGATCGCCCGATCGCTGGCCCTCGAAGGGTCGGGATCTGTCATGAGCATCGAGGCATTCGAGTCCGTCCTCTCCGGGGCGCAGGCAGGCGCCGAGTGGGCGCTGACGATTCTCTATCGGGACCTCCACCCTCGGGTGCTCCGATACCTGTCTGTGCGTGAGCCGGCGGAGGCCGAGGATCTGGCGTCCGAGGTGTGGCTCGACGTCGCGCAGGGGATCGGCCGGTTCCGGGGCGATGAGGACGGGTTCCGCGCCTGGGTCTTCACGATCGCCCGGCGACGGCTCCTCGACCTGCGTCGGCGGGCGTCGGTGCGCAGGGGCAAGCCCGCCCCCCTAGACCTCGGCGGCGATCGAGGAACGGGCGACGTCGAGGGTGAGGCGATGGCATCGCTCGGATCGGACGAGGCGATAGCGCTGATCGCGTCCCTACCTTCGGATCAGTACGATGTCGTTCTCCTGCGCATCATCGGCGACCTCTCGGTCGCGGACGTGGCGAGGATCCTCGGCAAACGTCCGGGAGCGGTGCGCGCCCTCCAGCACCGAGCGTTGAAGCGTCTGGCCCGGATCATCTCCCGCGAGGCCGTAACGGAATGACCGGTCCGCGCGATCTACAGGGTGAGATGCGGAAGCTCCTGCTCGATCGTGACACCGCGGATCGGCTCCTCTCGGGGTCGGTGGCGCCGGACGACGCACCTCCCGGCTACGCCGGGGTCGCCGGGCTCCTCCGGTCCTGCACGCGGCTATCCACCCCCGATGGCAAGCGTGAGCGGGCGACGATCCTCGCGATGACGGAGACGATCCGTTCTCGCCGCTCCGCCAGCCCGTCCGTGTTCGGGCGGGCGGCGGCTCGGCGGCCGCTCCGGCTCAAGCTCGTCGGTGTGGGCGTCGGTGCGATGCTGGTCGGCACGAGCGGTCTGGCGTTCGCGGGGGAGTTGCCCGCGCCCGCGCAGCGCATCGCGCACACGGTGTTCGCGTCGATCGGTGTCGACATCCCCACGCCGGACGCGCCGGCATCTCCCGAGGGGGTCCCCAACGGATCCGAACCTCCTCGCTCGGTCGAGGGTTCTCCGATCGCGACGAAGGGGGACGCGATCTCGAGCATCGCGAGGAACCACGTCGGAAGGGCCGGCGCGCACGGCGCGCACGGCGTGACCGTCTCGACCGAGGCGAGCGATGGGCACAGCCAGGCCGGTCAACCCCACGGCCAGTCGGAGCAACCTCACGGTCAGTCTGGTCAACCTCACGGTCAGTCGGAGCAACCTCACGGTCAGTCTGGTCAACCCCACGGCCAACCGGCGCAACCTCACGGTCAGTCTGGTCAACCCCTCGGCCAGTCCGAGGGGCCTCACGGCAACTCGGGCGAGCCTCACGGCCACTCGGATGCAACGCATCCGGCATAGGAAAGGGAGAAGGATGAAGGACAAGAACATCCGCCCGCACGGGATCTTCGTGCTCGTCCTGGGGTTCGTCCTCAGTGTCGGGGTCGTCTCGACGAACGCGTTCGCGAAGCCCGCGCCGGTCACGAAGATCACGTTCAAGCTGACCGATCACCACGTGCCTCCCGGCGCGGCAGTGACCGGGTCGATCCTGGTCCGCACACGGAGCGACCACCAATGGGTCCCGTTCGCGGGCGCCCCGCTCTCCGTCCGGGTGGACGGCACCGAGGTCCTCACGCTCGTGACCGGCACTGACGGTCGCGCCACCATGTCGTACGTGGCCCCCGAGGGTGGGCACGTGATGCGCGCGGTGTTCCTTGGCGACGACACGCACAAGCGCGCTCGCCGGGCTCAGGGGTTCTCGGTAGTTGCGGGTGCGACCGCCGTGCCGGCAGGCCCCGTGCTGACGGCCACTGCAGGGATCACGATCGTCAACCTGTCGTGGACGGTGCCCTTTGACGGCGGATCCGCCATCACCGGGTACGCGATCTACCGCGGCACGACCAGCGGGGGCGAAACGCTGCTCGTGACCGTCGCGCCGCCGGGCACGATCTACGCCGATCTGGCGGTGATCGCGGGAACCACCTACAGCTACCGCGTGCTCGCCACGAACGCCGACGGGGACGGGGCGCTGTCGAACGAGGTGTCCGCCACGCCTGCGTGAACAACCTGAAGAGCCGCGGGCTCACCGGTCCGTGGTCGGCTGCAACGGCTCGGGCGATCGATGCCCGGGAGCGAGACCCTCGCGGTCCCGCTCCTTCCCCGTTGGAGGGCGAGGAAAACGATGAGGATCTTGATCGTGGATGACCATGCGCTCATGCGTCGTGGCATGGCGCATGTCGTGAAAGAGGCGGTCCCGGACGCGGACGTCGTAGAGGCCGAGAACGCCGCTGTGGCGCTCGACGTGATGCGAGGGAGCACCCCCGACCTGGCGCTCGTTACGGTCCGGATGCCGGATCTGGACGGGCTCGACCTGCTGCGTGCGATGAAGTCCGAGTGGGCGGATGTGCCTGTGATCATGGTGTCGACGTACGAGAACGCGTGGTACGTGAAGCGCGCCCTCCTCGACGGTGTCGCCGGCTACCTGTTGAAGGACGCGACCCCTCAGTTCCTGGGACAGACGATCGCGGCGGCGATCTCCGGCGGTGGAAACCTCATGTCGCCGCGAGCGATCACGACGCTGTTCGATGACCTCGAAAAGAGCGGACACGCGCCCGAAGTCCCCGCTCCGCGTTGGACCCGATACCGGCTGTCCGCGCGAGAACGTCAGGTCCTCGTGCTCCTGTCGGATGGATTGAGCAACCGGGAGATCGCGAAGAACCTGTTCCTGTCGGAGACGACGGTGAAGGACCATCTGATGGCGATCTATCGCAAGCTCGGCGTCGCCAACCGCACGCAGGCGGCGATGATGGCCATTCAGCTCGGCTTCGGGGCGGAGCCTCGGCCCCTTCCCGGACCGGACCTTTCGGTGGGTGGTGCATGAACCGGCGATCGCGTCACGCCAACGTGACGGCTCCGCGCTTCAGACCGGAAACGGAAGAGCGACCGCGCGAACTTGGTGGTCCTGGACGCTAAGCCGTAACGGAATGGCCGGGTCTCGCGATGAGATGAAGGGAACATCACCGCAAGGAAGGGAAGGGACGTATGCGCACAACCCGTCGCATAGTGGCGGTCGCAACCGCGACCGCGATGCTTTCGGCTATCGCGATCTCAGCGTTCGCGTCGACGCCGGGAGCCGACAGCAGGCTGAGTCTCGACGCGAGCAACCCGGGGTACGTGACCTCGTACTTCATCGCCACGGGCGATGGCACGTTCGAGAGCCAGGACGCGACGATCCAGGAGTGTTCGCGGGCGCGCGGCCGACAGAACGAGCCCGCCGTCGGCGTTGACCCGCGCAACACCGACGTCATCCTCGGTTCGTCGAACGACTACTGCGGTGTCTACAACGACGGCGAGGACGCTGAGGGGGCGCCGCTTCCGATCGGGCCGATCTGGCTCGGGTACTACCGCTCGGAAGACGGCGGCGCGAATTTCGCGAGCTCCCTGGTCCCCGGTTATCCGGGTGATCCGACCCCGTACGCGACCCGGGCGCACATCCGCACCGCCTCGTCGGGCGACCCGGTCATCGCGTGGGACAACTTCGGCAACGCGTACTTCGGCTCCGAGAGCAGCGACGATCCTGCCGGCTCGCTCAAGACGTTCGGCGACGTATGGGTCGGTCGGTACCTCAATCCCAGAAGCCCCGCGGACCCCGGCTACTCGACGCTCGACGACGGCAAGGAGTTCGCCTACAGCAACATCGTGGCGAAGGGTTCTTCGGCACCGTTCCTGCTGGGCAAGTTCAACGACAAGACCGCGATCGAGGCCGACCGGAGCGGAGCCTGCCCGGGCGTGAACGGCACGGGCAACGTCTACTTCGCGTACTCCCGGTTCACGGGCAATGGGGGCGGCTCCTCCATCTACTTCTCCCGCTCCACCGACCAGGGCCGGACATGGACGCACCCCGGCCTCCTGTCACCGAAGGGGCGCAACGTCCAGTTCGCCGACATCGCGATCACCGGGAACGGCCACGTCTACGTGGTGTGGATCTCGGACGACACCGTCGCTTACGCCCGGTCGACCGACTGCGGCGCGACGTTCTCGAAGCAGACCACCGTGGTGAGCTTCATCCCCAACTCAGCTTCCGACATGTCGGAGCCGCATGCGGAGCGGGGGGACAACCCCGCCGATGATGATGAGGGCGGCGAGGAGGAGGCGGAGGTCGAGCAAGGCGACGCGCGCGACTGCGGCAGCCTCTACGACCACTGCGAGTCCGGGTACACGTTCTTCCGCCGGGACACACAAGTGCGGGCTGCGGCCGATCAACACGGTTCCGACGAGTTCGTCTACCTGGTGTTCGACGCCACCATCCCCGACACCGTGACCGACGCCGAGGGCACGTACTCGACCGTGCCGGACGATCGGGTGGGCCAGGCCGGCGTCTGCTTCGTTCGGATGAACGGGAACACGGGAGCGCACACCGCTCCTGCCCTGGTCGATCCGAGCGATCACGCGAACGGCGTGGGCCATCAGATCTTCCCGGACATCAACGTCGACCAAGGATCGATGCATGCGATCTGGTGGGACAGCCGTAACGATCCCGCATACGACGTCCAGCGTCCGATCGGCAACGACTCGACGGGACACGTGTACCCGTCGCTCGACGCGTTCGCCGCGAGCGCGCCCGTCAGTGCCACCCCCACTTGGACGATCCAGCGCTTGTCGGACGTGACGACCGCGCCGAACTACGAGCAATTCGATGCGCGTGCCGTGCCGTTCGCCGGGGACTACCTCTACGTCTCCTCGGTCGGGGACTTCTCCTACGGCGTCTGGACGGACTGGCGGGACACCCGCGGCGCTGAGGCAGGTCACGACGATCTGCGGGAGGCGGACAACCCAGACGAGGACGACACGGGCACGCCGGCGTTCGCGGGCTCCGTGCCCTCCGACGTGTACCAGTGTCGTCACCTGACCGCGGACGGGTCCGTCTCGGGCGACACGTGCCCGCGTGAGGGCGGCCTCGACCAGAACATCTACGGGGACCTCACTCCCTAGCTCACGGAAGACGAGGCGGAAGCGATGGGGGAGGCCCAAAGGCCGCCCCCATCGCATACGCGCCGGATCTTCAGGAGTCGGCTGGCTCGAATCATGCGCATGTCGGATCGGCCTCCGTACGCAGACCCTAGAGGTCGAGCGCAACCCGGAACGCTTGGCTCACACGTTCCATCTGTCGAGGGGTGAGCGCCCCCACGCGGTCGCGCAGCCACTCCTTACCGATCATCCACACGTCGTCGGCGACGGCGTAGCAGCGTGCGTCTGTGATCTCCCCGGCGGCGAACTCGACGAT
>JBBQVZ010000019.1:0-35913 GCA_038211015.1 Actinomycetota bacterium
GTTCGGCCGGCTGGTCCGCGAGGGCGGGACCCTACGGCTCGAGCCCGCATAATGCGACCTGCAACCTTCCCCGAGGGGCGGTAGCTCAGTCGGTCAGAGCAGCGGACTCATAATCCGTCGGTCGGTGGTTCGAGTCCACCCCGCCCCACTACCCGGCAACCACTACCATGTGCTCGAGCTTCTTCGCGAGCTCGAATAGCTGATCACAGATCGGGCTGGGGACCGAACCGATGATGCAGCACGGTGAACGTTGGGTGGATCCGGTCGAGCTGCGGTTCCTCGCTGACTCGCCTGAGGCTCGGCGTGCGAACGAGCTCGCTCGGGAGCTGCTGACCGCGAGAGCGACCGCCGACGAGACCATCCCCGAGAACAAGATGTCGCCGCTCTACATCGAGGCTTCGGTTCGTGTCTTCGCTGAGATCTTGTCGGGGGCGAAGACACGGATCGATCGAGACCTGGTCATCCGGTGGGGGTATCTGGTCCACGCACTGAGCATCGTCGCTGCGTCCGGGGTATGGATCGCGGCCGATCTGTTGTCAGACGCGGAAGGGATCAGCATCGACGAGGCTCGGGAGCGGGTGATCTCCAGCCTCGCCGAGGCCATGGAGGGGAACGACGAGGGCCTGTGAGGATCTCGGAAGCGAGCGAAGGTGGCTTCGAACGGGGTGACGACGGTCGGTTCGCCGGCGAGGTCTGGCTACGATCGACGCTGGCAGCCGACGACGGAACGAACATCGGCGTCGTGCACTTCTCACCGGGATCGCGGACGCATTGGCATCAGCATCCCGGCGGGCAGTTCCTGTACGGCGTGGCCGGACGGGGCCGCGTGCGCTCGCGCGGAGAGGCCGGACGCATCCTGGAGCCCGGCGACGTGATCCACGTGGGTCCGGGCGAGTGGCATTTCCACGGCGGCACGCGGGACACCCCGATGGTGCACGTCGCCGTCAACGGCGGGGGAGCGCCGGAGTGGGGCGAGCCCGTGTCGGATGACGACTACGACGAGGGTTTCGCCTGAACCGTGCCGGGTGAGCCGACGATCGCGTCCGAGGTCCGTGAGCTGTACGCAGGCTCTCCGGATGACTTCATCGCTGGTCGCGACGTGCTGGTGAAGCGATTGCGGGACGAAGGTCGCGACCCGGACGCGGTCGCGGCGAAGAAGCTCCGTCGGCCGACGGTGGCGGCGTGGGCCCTCGACCGGCTGGCCGTCGAGGCGCCGGACGCGATCCGCGAGCTGCTCGAGGCGGGTGCGGACCTCGCGCGCGCGCAGCGTGCCACGCTCTCGGGACGAGATCCGCAGGCGCTGCGTGACGCGACCACCCGTCGCCGTGAGCTGGTGGCCCGACTCACGCAGACGGCCGCGGGCGTGTTGCGCGAGGCAGACCGCTCTCCCGATCCGCACCTGGAGGACATCCGCGGCACGCTCGAGGCGGCGTCGGTGGACGAGGACGCCGCCGAGCGTCTGCGCGCCGGCACGCTCGACCGGACGATCCAGCCCACGGCGGGATTCGGCGAGATGTCCGGGCTCCAGCTCGTCTCACGCCGCGACGACGAGCCGGGAGAAGGGAAACCGAAGCGGACCGCCGCGCGGTCGTGGTCCGATGTCGACGACGACCGCGAGGCCCGCAGGCGCGAGCTCGAGACCGAGGTCCGCCGGCTCCGCCGCGAGCGCGATGCGGCGGAGGGGAAGGCCGCCGCGGCCGAGAGCGCCCGGTCGCGCTTGGCAGAGCAGGTGGCTTCCATGCAGACGCGACTCGAGTCCGTTCGCGCGAAGCTCCGGGACGCCCAGTCGGTGGCCACGGAGCACCGCATGAACGCGAAGCGCGCGGCCAAGGCGTTCGACGCGGCGGAGCGCAACCTCCGAGACGGCCGTTCGTCGAAGCGCTGATCGCAGCGCCTCTGCTCATCGGTATCTCATCGAGACCTGCCTAGGGTGCCGTCCGATGAACCGATAGGAGGTGATTCACCGTGAAGAAGAAAGTGCTGATCGGGGCGATCGTCTCGACCGTCGCTTCGGTCGGGCTGTGGCTCGGACTAGGAACGGTTGCGTCGGCGCAGCCCGTGATCGCCCGGCCTGCCGTCGCGGACGTTTCCTCGCACGCGAAGGCGACGCCCACCGCTGCTGAGTCGGATCCATCCGAGGACTCCTCGGGTGGTGACACTGACACCGTTCAGTCGGGAGACCAAACCACTCCTGACGACGGTGCCGAGACCGGCTCGGAAACGGAGTCGGAGTCCGGCTCGGGTACCGAAACCGACGGAGTGGACTGCCAGCAGGATGGCAACTTCGACGGCGTCAACGGCGCAGGAACGGGACCGAGCTGTGACGGGAGCGGAACGTAACAGGAACTCGATGCCGAGCCTGCCACACGGTTCGACGGGGGCCGCGGCGCTTCGGCGCCGCGGCCCCTTAGGTGACCCCAGCGCTTGTCCGTGTCACCGAGGGTTCGTCTGGGAGCGCGAAGCCGAACAGGGCGCCACCTCCGGCCCGCGACGTAGCCCAGATCCGGCCCCCATGCGCCTCGACGATCTCACGCGCGATCGCCAACCCCAGTCCGGTGCCCTCACCGGGACTCGAACGGGCACGATCGCCCCGCACGAACCGATCGAAGATGTGCGGGAGCAACTCGGGTTCGATCCCCGGTCCGCGGTCGGCAACGGTGCACACGGCTTCCGCTTCGAGCTGCTCGACGGCCACATCGATGTTCGTTCCCGGTTCCGAGTACCTCACCGCGTTGGCTACGAGGTTCGTCACGACCTGGTCTAACCGTTGAGCGTCGCCTCGGATCGGGAGCGATTCGCCGCGGACCTCGATCCGGACGTCCCGCTCGTCCGCGACCGTGCCGACGTTCGTGGCGGCGGTCTGCACGATCTCGAACAGATCAGCTGGCTCGTTGAGCAACGTCAACCCACCCTCGTCGAGACGGGCGAGCGTCAGCAAATTCTCGACGATCACGTTCATCCGTTGGACCTCTTCGCGGGCGCTCGTCAGCACGTCGCGGGCCGCAGGATCGAGATCGGTGGATCTGAGCGTCACGTCGAGCTCCGAGCTCATGACTGCGAGGGGCGTGCGGAGCTCGTGCGAGGCGTCCGCGACGAAGCGCTTCTTCTCGTCGACGCCTTGCTCCAACCGATCCAGCATCCCGTTGAGCGTGACGGCGAGCCGCTGCAGTTCGTCCGCGCTACCAGGGAGGTCGATCCGCTCGTCGAGGCCTGCACCGCCGATCTCGCCGGCTTGCTCCGTCATGCGCGAGACGGGGCGGAGCGCGCGCCGCGCGAGGAGCCAGCCGCCGATGCCGGCCATGGCCAAGACCGCGGGTCCCGTGACGAGCAACAGCACGACCAGGCGATGAACGGAGCTCTGCACGGCGTCGAGAGACGTGGCCACCACCATCGCGCCGTTGCACGGTTCGGTGCGGAGCCCGATCGCGAGGATGCGGAACGGCTCTGCATCCGAGCCCGTCGTCGTGGTCAACCGCAGCTGTTCTCCGTCGAGCACGCGACGGACTTGTTCCGCCTTCAGGAGCGGTCGATCGACCACAGGGTCACCGGTGGACTCGATCACCGAGCCGTCGGGCGAGATCACCTGCGCGCCCGATTCTCCGAGCGGCAGTCCGACGAGTGAGGCATCGGACACGTCCTGGAACTCGCCCTCGCATCCGTTCTGTAGCCCGAGGGAGATCTGCGCCGCGCGTGTGTCGAGCTCCCGGTCGACCCCCCGAACGAGGTCCGTGCGGAGCCTGACGACGAGGAACGTGCCGAGTGCCAGGAGGATCAACGCGAGAAGGCCGACATACCAGGCGGTCAGCCGGGCGCGGATCGGCAGGCTCACGAGACATCCAAGGCGTAACCCACCCCTCGGACCGTCCTGATCAGCGGACGTCCGAACGGCCGCTCGAGCTTTCTGCGCAAGTAGGCGACGTAGACGTCGACGACGTTGGAGAACCCCGCATAGCTGTAGTCCCACACCTGTTCGAGGATGCGCGTGCGGCTGAGCACCTCGCCCGGATGCCGCATGAGGAACTCAAGCAAGGCGAACTCTCGGGCCGACAGGTCGACCGCTCGTCCGGACCTCGTCACGGTGTGCGCCGCCGGATCGAGCTCCACATCTCCGACGGAGATCACGGGCGGACGTTCGGTCGGGCCTCGTCGCACGAGTGCGCGCAGGCGGGCGAGGAGCTCTCCGAACGCGAATGGCTTGATCAGGTAGTCGTCGGCACCGACGTCCAATCCTCGGATGCGATCATCGACGGCGTCGCGCGCAGTCAGCATCAGGACCGGCGACCATCGGCCGTTCGCGCGCAGCTCGCGACAGATCGAGAAGCCGTCGCGTCCGGGGAGCATCACGTCCAGCACCACGGCGTCGTAGTCGTACTCGAGCGCTTTGGAAAGTCCGTCGTCGCCGTCGGCCGAGACGTCGATCGTGTGTCCTTCCTGCTCCAAGCCGCGGCGGAGGGCTCTCGCCATCTTGACCTCGTCCTCCACGAGCAGGATCCGCATGTCTCTTCGACCTCCCGTGAAGAGTCTGTGAGTCCGAGATGAGAGTGCGATGAGGATCCTCTATCCCACCCCACATTCTCACCAACCTCTCATGACCACGGTCGTACCACTATTGACATCGGACATCGGAGGTACGGAGATCATGAAGAGCAGACAAACCCTGATCGTGGCGGCCGTGCTGGCGATCGGCCTGACTGCCTGTGGGGGGTCGGGAGGTAGCCGCACCGAGACATCTCCCTCGGCGGGCACGAGCTCGCCGAGCTCACCGTCCACGCAGCCGGCCGGTGGGTCCGGTCAGACGCCCGTGCCGACGGAATCGCCCGTGCCCCCTGAGGACCACCCTCCCGGAGACATCCCGGACAACGCGGCGTTCGTTCCTTATCGATCCACAGCTGGCGGCTTCACCGTGTCCGTCCCGGAGGGATGGGCGCGCACCACGTCGAAAGGATCGGTGTCGTTCACGGACAAGCTCAACACGGTCGTCGTGAGCTGGCAGCCCGCCCCCGCCGCTCCGACCGTGGCAAGCGCGAAGGCGGACGAGATCCCGCGGCTGCAGCAGAGCGCCCGCGCGTTCGCCCTCGTGGATGTGACTTCGGGCTCGCTCCCCGCAGGTCCCTTCGTCCTCGTGCGATATCAGGCGAACAGCGATCCGAACCCCGTGACCGGTAAGCAGTACCGGCTCGATGTGCTCCGCTACGAATTCTTCAGGAACGGCGAGGAACGAGCGATCACGCTCCTCTCACCCGTGGGTGCCGACAACGTCGATCCGTGGAACGCCGTGACCCAGAGCTTCGCGTGGAGCTGATCCGGATGTCGACCACGCCGGTCCTCGAGGCCCACGAGCTCTACCGCTTCTACCACTCGGGGGACGACGAGACGTTTGCCCTCCGCGGCGTGAACCTCACGGTCGCATCAAAGGAGATCGTCGCAGTCGTCGGCCCTTCGGGGAGTGGCAAGTCGACGTTGCTCTCGTGCCTGGCGGGACTTGATGAACCGGACGGAGGTCATGTCACCGTGGCGGGTGAGCGCATCACGCGCCGGCCCGAGTCGCTCCGAGCGAGCCTTCGAGCGCGATGGATCGGTGTTCTGTCGCAATCCGGCAACCTCCTGGACCATCTCACCGTTCGCCAGAACATCCTCGTCGCGCAGTCGTTCGCGCCCGGCTCCGAACATCCTTCCCCTGAGGATCTGCTCGCGGAGGTCGGCTTGTCCGATCGAGCGTCCGCCAGGCCTTCCACCCTGTCCGGTGGCGAGGCCGCGCGCGCGGGACTCGCAGTGGCCCTCGCCAACGAACCCCCGGTCTTGCTCGCCGACGAGCCGACGGGCGAGGTCGACGAACGGAACGAGCGGCTCCTGCTGGACCTGCTCAGTCAGCGCGCAACCCTCGGGGCTGCGATCGTGTTCGTCACGCACAGTGACCGGGCTGCGGATACGGCCGACCGAATCATCGGATTGCGAGACGGGAGGCTCGACGATGACCGGTGATCCTCTGGTGGTCGCCGACTCGCTCACCCGGTCCTTCGGCGCCGGTGCAACGATCGTGACCGCGGTCGCCGATGCGTCCTTCACCGTCGCAGTCGCAGACCGCATCGCGCTCGTCGGACCGTCCGGAAGCGGGAAGTCGACGCTGCTCCACCTGGTCGCCGGGCTCGATCGCCCGACCGGTGGCGAGATCTCATGGCCGGCGCTGGGCGACCGCGAGGATCTCCGTCCCGGGCAGGTCGGAGTGGCATTCCAGGGGCCGAGTCTTCTGCCGCCCCTGACCGTCCTGGAGAACATCGAGCTGCCGTTGATCCTCGCGAGGCGGCTCGAAGAGGTCGTGCACGCGGCCGCGGTGGACCTGATCGACGCGTTCGGTCTGTCGGGGCTCGGGGACAAGCTTCCCGAGGAGCTATCGGGCGGACAGAGCCAGCGGGCCGCGGTCGCACGTGCGTTCGCCGGCGCCCCTCGGCTCGTCCTCGCCGACGAACCCACCGGTCAACAGGATCACGCCACCGCGGAACGGCTGATCGACGCGATGCTCGCGATCGCGAAGGTCGACGGTACCTCGCTCCTGATCGCGACCCATGACCGATCCATCGCGGAGCGGTTCGAGACCCGCTGGTCCATGGAGAGCGGATCGCTGCGCACGAAGGAGCTCCCGTGCTCGGCCTGATCTGGCTCCGTGGACTGATCGGTCGAAGGGCCGGCCGCCTCGTCGGTCAGTCGATCGGCGTCGCGCTTGCGGTCGTGCTCCTCGCGTCGCTGGGGACGTTCTTCACTTCGAGCCGGGCAGTGATGACCCGGCAGGCCATCGCCGCCATCCCCGTCGACTGGCAGGTACAGGTGAACGCAAGCACGACGCCTGCCCGTGTCCTGAAGACGGTGCAGGCCGCCCCCGGTGTCTCGACGGCGCTCGAGGTCGGCTACGCGGACGTGTCCGCATTCTCAACTCGCGTCGCCGGCACGGTCCGGACGACCGGCGGCGGAAAGGTGCTCGGGCTCCCTGCCGACTACGCCACCTCCTTCCCGGGTGAGATCCGATACCTCGTCGGCGCCCGTTCGGGCGTCCTCCTGGCCCAGCAGACCGCAGCGAACCTGGGCGCGGCCGTCGGCTCGACGGTCACGATCGTCCGGCCCGGTCAGCCCAAAGCGACCGTCACGGTCGACGGGATCGTGGACCTTCCCGCCGCTGACTCGCTGTTCCAGTCGATCGGCCTGGGGCCCGGCGCGGGGCCGATCGCTCCGCCCGACAACGTGATGCTCCTGTCGACGGATGCCTGGCGAGCGTTGTTCGCCGCCACTCCGTCCGGAGCGATCTCGACACAGGTGCACGTCGGTCTGGATCATTCGCTGCCGGCGGATCCTGGTGCCGCGTTCGTCGCCGTCACGGGGCAGGCCAAGAACCTCGAGGCCGCGCTCGTGGGGGGCGGGTCGGTGGGGGACAACCTCTCCGCGAGGTTGGGCGCGGCTCGGAGCGACGCCGTGTACGCCCAGCTCCTCTTCCTCTTCCTGGGACTGCCCGGGGTGATCATCGCCGGTATCCTGACCGCCGCCATCGCCTCGTCGGGACGCGAGCGTCGGCGGCGTGAGCAGGCATTGCTCCGGGTGCGAGGCGCCTCCCCGAGGCAGATCGTGCGCCTCGCCGCGTACGAGGCGTTGCTTACCGGGACGATCGGATCGGCGCTCGGGTTGATCGGTGCGTCGATCGCCGGATGGTGGGCGTTCGGCACAGCCCGCTTCGGGGCGACCGGTGGCCAAACGCTCGCATGGGCTGCCTTCTCCGTGGCGGTCGGGTTCGGGCTCTCCTACCTGACGGTCGTTCTGCCCGCGTGGCGTGATTCCCGATCGCTGACGGTGCGGTCGGCGCAGGTCGCCATCGGGACGCCGCGGCGCCCGCTGTGGGAACGCCTCTACCTCGACATCATCAGTCTTTGCACCGGGGGGCTCATCTACTGGCAGGCCGTCCGGGCCGGATATCAGGTCGTCCTTGCCCCGGAAGGTGTTCCGACGATCTCCGTCAACTACTTCACCCTGCTGGCACCGCTGCTCTTCTGGGTGGGAGCCGCGCTGCTCACCTGGCGGATCGGCGGCTGGTTGCTCCGGCATGGGCGGGGAGCGATCGCTGCCGTGTCGCGACCGTTCGCCCACGGATTGTCGGGTGTCGTGGCTGCGTCGATGTCCCGGCAGCGGCAGGCGCTCGCCCGGGGGCTCGTGCTGATGGCGCTCACCGCTTCGTTCGCGTTGTCCGTGGGGATCTTCAACACGACGTACGCGAACCAATCGCGCGTCGACGCGCAGCTCACGAACGGCGCCGATGTCGCCATCACGACCACGGCCTCGGCGGGATTGCCCGCCGGTCTCGCTGACGCCGTTCGCCAGGTGCCCGGTGTCGTCGCCGCGCAGCCGATGCTGCATCGTTTCGCCTACGTCGGCAACGACCTGCAGGATCTGTACGGGATCGACCCGGGCACCATCGGACTGGCGACGACGATGTCGAACGCGTTCTTCGCCGGCGGGAACGCGCAGCAGGTCTTGCGAACTTTGGCCACGACTCCCAACGGCGTGTTGGTGTCCGAGGAGACGGTCCTCGACTTCCAGCTGCACCCCGGCGACACCGTTCGACTCCGACTCCAGTTCACGAGCGACCATGCCTACCACATGGTGCCGTTCGTGTACGTGGGTGTCGCGAGGGAGTTCCCTACGGCGCCACACGACTCCTTCTTCGTCACGAACGGCGCGTACGTCGCGCGCGCCACCGGATCGGTCTCCGCCCAGACCCTCCTCATCCGCACGGATGCATCGCCGCCGGCCGTGGCGGCCAGCGTCCGTAGTCTCCTCGGCCCCGCGTCTGGCGCGACCGTGCAGGACATCGTGACGCAGGAGCGGATCACGCTGTCGGGTCTCACGGCGATCGATCTCGCCGGGCTCACGCGCCTGGAGCTCGCGTTCGCGCTCGTCCTGGCGGCGGGCGCGTCAGGTCTCGTCCTGGCACTCGGTCTGGCTGAACGACGCCGTACGTTCGCGATCGCAGCGGCCCTCGGCGCGAAGCGTCGGCAGCTCGGCGCGTTCGTGTGGAGCGAGGCGGCCTTCGTCGCGATCGGGGGAGTGATGTTCGGAGCGCTGGCCGGCTGGGGTATCGCGCAGGCGATCGTCAAGATCCTGACCGGCGTGTTCGATCCACCGCCGGAGCATCTTTCGGCGCCATGGGCCTACCTCGGAGTGTTCGCTCTCGCAACCGTCGTAGCGGTGGCGGTCGCGGGGATCGGCATGCTCCGCGCGACCAGCCGGCCGGGCGCGGAGATCATCCGCGACCTTTGAAGGGATCGCATTCGCGCGACGGCTAGCCCTGGACCTCGACGCGGTCGCCGACCCGGACGCGACCCGGCCGCTCGACCTCCGCGTACATGCCGAACGGGATGCCCTTCTCGTCGTTCATCAAGGCCCGGTACGACACGATGGTCTTCAGCGACTCGAAGTCCTTCAGCCCCGTCTCGGGGCTCTGCGTGGTGACGACGCAGCGCGGCACCGGCCCGTAGATCCGCAGGAGCGCCTTGCCGACGCGGACCCGGCGCCCGGCCCACGTGTCCTCCTCGCGCGCCTGGGATCCGTCCAGCTCGAACGTCATGCGGAACCGGGCGGCGTCGAGATCGCCCTGATGCCCGCCCTTGCCGGCCAACTCGGCGACGGAGGCGCTCGAGACGATGGTCACATGGTAGACGTCGATCCCCTCGCCGGGTTGATCGCACCGCGCCAACCGGACCGGCCTCCCCACGAACGCGGACAGTGCCTGGGCCCAGGGGCCGGGAACGACGTGGGCGCGGACCGGCCGACCGTAGAAGTCGGTGATCAGCCCCTCGGCGAACAGGGCAGCGTCGCCTTGGGCGACGCTGCCGTCGGGGAACGTCAGGCGCAGGTGCTCGCGATCGGGGTCGTAGCTAGGCCGGATGGTCTGCAGCGGACCGAATCTGGCGCCGGAAAGCAGGCGACCGTCGTCGTCCACCAGGTAGAAGAGGCGGTCCTGTGCCACGCCGACATCTCCGAGTTCCACCTCATCGGGGTGCGCGAGGGCCATCGATTTGACCGGAGTGACATTCATCCGAAGGACCGATGGCATGAGGTGAGCCTAACGGACCATGCTGCGACCACCGCTTGCAGCGGACTTGCCTCGAACGGCCGACGTGCGTACCATCCGCGCCGACGCGCCGGGGCCGTCTCGAGGACATCCGAGGGGGAGTGGATGAACGGAGATCGAGCCCACGACGAGGTCGTGAGCGAATTGAACGCGATGCAGGGCCGGCTTCGAGGCGTCGAACCGCTCGAAGACGACGTGGCCCTCGACACCGTGACCGTGACCGAAGGCGACGTGTCGGTCCGCATGAGCGGCCTGAGCGAACGCCTCACCCGTCTGGAGCAGGACCTGGCTCGCGTGGATGCGCGGATCGACCAGGAGGCGCCCGACCGGTACGTCGTGGTCGAGTGGAGGCACTTCCCCGAGTTCAACTTCGCACCACAGGTGTTCCAACTCACGCTGGACGACCAGATCGCGCTGCTGCAGGGCACCATCGCCGAGCGACTGGATCACGAGGCATAGCCGACCCTCCCGGGCGTTCGCAACCCTGGGAGGCCCGCCACAAGGTCTGATGGTAGCGTCGGTCCCATGGGGCCGGCGCTGCACGATGACCTTCGAACGCTCGCGTTCCTGCTGGGAACGTGGCGCGGCGAGGGGAAGGGCGAGTACCCGACGATCGCGCCGTTCGCGTACGGCGAAGAGGTCCGTTTCTGGCACGTCGGCAAGCCGTTCTTGGCGTACTCGCAACGCACGTGGGCGCTCGACGACGAGCGTCCACTGCACGCCGAGATGGGGTACTGGAGGCCACAGCCCAACGGTGGAGTCGAGGTGATCATGGCGCATCCGTTCGGCATCGCCGAGATCGAGATCGGCGCGGTGACCGGCCAGCGCGTCGAGCTCATGACGCACGTCGTCGAAGGCGCGCCCACGGCCAAGGAGGTCACGCGCGTCGAGCGCAGCCTGCACGTCACCGGCGACGTGTTGACGTACGACCTGCGGATGGCGGCCGTCGGGCAACCCATCACCCACCATCTTCAGGCGGAGCTGCTCCGGAAGGCCGATCCGTGAGGGAGCCGGCGGTGTTGGCGCTCGACGAGAGCCTCCGCACGCTCGCGTTCCTGCTGGGAACGTGGCGGGGCGAGGGCAGGGGTGAGTACCCCACGATCGAGCCGTTCCTCTATGAGGAGGAGATGTGGTTCGAGCATGTGGGCGACACGTTCCTGCTCTACGAGCAGGCGAGCTGGTCGCCCGCCGACGGCGGGCCCATCCACTTCGAACGCGGCTTCCTCCGGCCGGGGGAGCCGGGGCGCCTCGAGCTCACGCTCGCGCATCCCATCGGACTGACCGAGATCGCGGAGGGGACGCTCGACGGGACCGAGTTCGAGCTGACGTCGACGGGTGTCGGCAGAACCACCACCGGTCTGTCGACGACCGCCGTGATCCGGCGCTACCGGATCGACGGCGACGTGATGCGCTACCGCACCGAGATGGCCACGGACGAGACACCGATGGCGCTGCACCTCGAAGCCGAGCTGCACAGGGTCGAGCGATGAGCGATGAGCCCCGCGAGACGAAGGACCTCACGTACCTCTGGCTCGTCCTGTCCGTCGTGGGCATCACCGCCGGTGGCATCGCGTGGGTCACGGGATCCCACGACGCCGCGCACGTCGTATGGGGCGTGACCACCGGGGTCGGGCTGCTCCCGCTCACCTGGGAGACGGTGCGGGGTCTGCAGAGGCGCGAAGCCGGGGTCGATCTGATCGCGCTGCTCGCCATGGCCGGCTCGCTGGCGCTCGAGGAGTACCTGGCCGGCGCCGTCATCGCGTTGATGCTCGCGAGCGGCCACGCACTCGAGACCTACGCGGATCGGCGAGCCCACCGCGAGCTCTCCGCGCTGCTGGACCGGGCTCCCCGGATGGTCACCCGCTATGAGGACGGCGATCTGGTCGTGCGCCCGATCGACGACGTGCGACCGGGAGACCGCTTGTTCGTGAAGACGGGAGAGGTGGTCCCGGTCGATGGCGTCTTGCTGTCGCCCAGTGTGTTCGACGAGTCGGCGCTCACCGGCGAGTCCCGCCCGTCCGAGCGACCGGCGGGCGACCAGATCCGGTCCGGCGCGGTGAACGCGGGTCCGGCAGTCGATCTCCGAGCGGTCGCAACCGCGGCCGAGAGCACGTACGCGGGGATCGTGC
The DNA here is from genome assembly GCA_038211015.1 of Actinomycetota bacterium. Taxonomy (GTDB): domain Bacteria; phylum Actinomycetota; class UBA4738; order UBA4738; family HRBIN12; genus JBBQVZ01. Next base: position 12,241 of record JBBQVZ010000019.1, read on the forward strand.
GGCTGGTCCAAGAGGCGGAGAAGCAGAAGGCGCCGTTCGTGCGGGTCGCCGACCGGTACGCCGTGATCTTCATCCCCGTGACGCTGGCGATCGCCGGCGCGGCGTGGCTGCTCTCCGGCGATCCCGTCCGGGCGCTGGCTGTGCTCGTGGTCGCCACGCCGTGCCCGCTGATCCTGGCGGTCCCGATCGCCATGGTGGCGGGCATCTCCCGGGCCGCCCGTCGGGGCATCATCGTGAAGGGTGGCGGCGCGCTCGAGACGCTCGCGCACGGCACGGTCCTGTTGTTCGACAAGACGGGGACGCTCACGGCCGGTGTCCCGCAGGTGGCCGACGTCGATGTGTTCGTCGAGGGCATGTCGGCGGACCAGTTGCTCCGCTTGGCCGCCTCGCTCGACCAGGTGTCGCCCCACGTGCTGGCCACGTCGATCGTTCGCGCGGCTCGGGAGCGAGGGATCGACCTCACGTTCCCGACGGACGTGGTCGAACAGTACGGATCCGGGATCGAAGGCAAGGTGGACGGCACGAGCGTCGCGTTGGGGAAGGCGTCGTTCGTCGCCGGCGGGGCGCCGCTGCCGCGCAGGGCGCGCGACGTCCGCCGACGGACGGCGCTCGACGGCTCGTCTTGCGTGTTCGTCGCCGCAGACGGCGAGGTGGCCGGTGCGCTGGTCATCGACGACCCGATCCGGCCCGACTCGCCCCGAGTGATCCGGTCGCTCCGCCGCGCGGGGATCAACCGGGTGGTCATGGTGACCGGCGACCATCCCGACGTGGCCGAATCGGTGGGAGCGGCTCTCGGGGTCGACCGGGTCCTCTCCGAGCGAGATCCCACCGAGAAGGTTGAGGCGATCGAGGCCGAGCGCGAAGAGGGCGTGACGATCTTCGTAGGCGACGGCCTGAACGACGCTCCGGCCCTGGCGGCCGCCGACGTGGGCGTCGCGATGGGCGCCCGTGGGGCGACGGCGTCGTCGGAGGCGGCGGATGTCGTGCTGATCGTCGATCGGCTGGATCGGATCGCGGACGCCATCGCGATCGCACGTCGCTCACGGAGGATCGCCGAGCAGAGCGTGGTGATCGGGATGGGGCTCGCGTTCGGCGGGATGCTCCTCGGCGCCTTCGGGCTGCTGGTCCCGGTCGCGGGAGCCATCGTGCAGGAGTGCATCGACGTGTTCGCGATCCTGAACGCGCTCCGGTCGCTCCGCGGCGACAAGCAGGTCCGGCGGATCTCGCCCTCGAGTCACGTTGCGGATCGCTTCCGCTTCGAGCACCGCGAGTTCGCGCCGGAGGTTCTGCGGATACGGACCGTGGCCGATCGCCTTGGCCAGATGACCCCCGAAGAGACCCGGAACGAGCTGGAAGCCGTTCGCGTCTTCCTGCTGGAGCGCCTCCCCGAGCACGAGGAGGAGGAGGAGGCCATCGTCTACCCGGTCGTCGCCGAGGCGATGGGCGGCGAGGATCCGTTGTCGAGCATGGCCCGCGCCCACCTGGAGATCTCCCACCTCGGACGGCTGTTCGGACAGCTCGTCGAGGAGGTTCCGCAAGACGGACCGACGTCGGAGGATCTGATGGATCTGCGCCGCGTGCTCTACGGCTTGCACGCGATCCTGCGCCTGCACTTCGCGCAGGAGGAAGAGGCCTATACCTGGTTGGCCTCGTCCGACGACGAACCATCGGCGTCGGTGCCGGTGTCCCTCTCGAGCTGAGGTCCGTCGACCCGGTCGTCCTCGGCTCCCGGGTCGACGAGGGTGTTCGACGGCTCGGGCAGGTATCCGCCGGGCTGGGTGGGAAGGAAGACGCGGAACGACGCCCCGCCCCCCGGACGCTCCTCGACCCACGCCCCGCCGTCGTGCAATTCGGCGAAGCGCGCCACGAGCGCCAGCCCGACACCGACGCCCGACAGGTGCGGTGACTCGGTGTCGCCCTGCTTGAACGCCTCGAAGATCTTCTCGCGCTGATCGGGCGGCACGCCTGGACCGTCGTCCTCGACGACGATGAGCGCGCCGCCTTCCCACGGCTCGACGCGAACCCAGATCCGCGCGGTCGGCGGCGTGTGCTTGACGGCGTTCCCCAGCAGGTTCTCGACGATCCGCTCGATCTTCGCGTTGTCGCACGCGATGACGATCGACGTCGTCTTCACGTCCACGTCGCGATCGGCGAGGAGCTCCGAATCCGCCACGAACTGCCAGACCAGGGCGCCCATGTCCGTCGGCCGGAACAGCGGTTCGACGATGCCGCGCGTCAGCCGATCGAGATCGAGCAGGTCCGTCACGAGCCGGTCGAGCTTCCGGGCGTTCTGCGCGATCCGGTGGGACAAGTCACGCATCTCGTCGTGGTCGAGCTGAAGATCCTTGCGCGCCATCGTGACGGCGAGCCCGAGGATCCCGGCGAGCGGCGTTCGGAGGTCGTGCGAGACAGCCTGCAGGAACGTGTTCTTCATCTCGTCGACCACGCGGAGGCGGTGCGCCGTCTCTCGTTCCGCGGTCAGGTCGTGCTCGAGCTCTTGCGTGTGCTTGTGCTCCGTGATATCGATCAGCACGCCCTGCCAGTACTTCGGCTGGCCTTCGTCGTCCAGGATGAGCCGTGCTTGATCGTGGATCCACACGGTGCGGCCGTCCTTCGCGATCAGCCGATACCTGGCATCGTGCACCCCGGCCGACTCGGGCGCATGCGTTGCGCGCTCCACGTCGTCGGGGTGCACCAGCTTGTCGAACAGGTCGTCGTCGTCGTACCAGTCCTGCGGCGTGTACCCGAGGATCGCGGTCGACTGCGGGCTCATGTAGAGCGTGTACGGCGGACCCCCGGCCGAGTCCAGGTAGGTGATCGTGGGCGTCTGTTCGACCAGAGCTCGGTAACGGGACTCGGCCTCCGCCAGGCTGTTCTCCGCCTCGCGTCGGGCCGTGATGTCGGTCATGACGCCCTGCCAGTACTTCGGTTTGCCGAGCTCGTCGCGGACGAGGATCGCCTCGTCACGGATCCAGATCATGCGGCCGTCGACCGTGAACATGCGGTACTCGGCCGTGAACGGCTCACCGGTCTGCTCGGTCCGGCGATTCACCTGGTCCACCGCGTCGCGGTCGTCCGGATGGATGCGGCCCATCCAGTTGCCGGCCGGATCGGCGACCCATTCCTCCGGTGTCACGCCCAGGATGTCGCCGACCCGCGAGTTGATGTAGGTGAGATCGAGCGCATCGCCGACCACCGACTCGGAGTACACGATGACCGGAAGCTGCTCGACCAGCGTGCGGTACCGCGTCTCGGTCTCACGCGCGAGGGCTTCGCTTTCCCGCTGGCGCGTGATGTCGTACATGATGCCTTGCCAGAACACGGGCCGGTCGTCGTCGTCGAGAACGAGGACGGCCTCGTCGCGGAACCACACGGTCCGGCCGTCACGCGCGAGCATCCGGTATTCGGCGCTGAACGGCTCGCCGGCCCCTTCCACCCGCCGGCGCTCCTCCTGCACGCGCTCCAGATCGTCGGCGACGAACCTGTCCGAGCGCGCGGCCGGGTTGGCCAGCCACTCCTGAGTCGTGAAGCCCATGATGGACTCGAGCTGCGGGCTGACGTAGAGCAGCGGACGGGGAGCGCCGGGATCCTCCTCGATCGCCTCCAGGTAGACGACGGCGGGCAAGCGTTCCACGACGGCGCGGAACCGTTCCTCTGCGCCCCGCCGCTCCTCCTCCACCAGCTGATGTTTCGTGACGTCGACCATCAGGCCGCGAAGGAGCGTGGGGCGACCCTCCACGTCGCGAACGACGTGGCCGTGATCGCGGAGCCAGACGACCGAGCCGTCCTTGGCCATCAAGCGGTACTCGGCGTCGAAGCTCCATCCCGCCGTGGCCGCGCGTACGAACTGCGCGATCATCCGTTCCCGGTCGTCGGGGTGGAGGCGGTCGGCCCAGAACGTCGGGTCGGCGAGCCATTCCTGAGGCGAGTAGCCCAGGATCGGGGCGGACCCCCCGCTCACGAACGTGAACAGCATGGTGCGGGCATCCGCCTCCCAGACGATCCCGTCCAGGTCAGCGATCAGGCTTCGCACCCGTCGGAGTTCGCCGCCGGGGTTCGACATCGGGGGGTGATGAGCCATATCCACGGCGAGTCTGCCCGTTCCCTCCTCAGAGCGCCAGCGCGCCTCCGTCGGCACGCGGGTCGCTGCCCACGTCGAGCGACCCATCAGGTCGCGCCAGGATCATGTGCGCGTGCCCGACGGCTTCGTCGACGTCCTCCAGCGGGTCGATCCGGAAGCCCGCCTCCTCGAACCGAGCCGTGGCGGCTGCCGGCACCGTTCCCTCCGCCCGGACGATGCCGTCCCCCGGCTCGCCCCACACCGTCCATCGAGGAGCCGCGATCGTCTCGCCCGCCCCCATCCCCAGGTCGAACGCCCGGATCAGGTTCTGCGCGTTGATCTGCGGCTGCGAGGCGCCGCCCATCGACCCGGCCACGGCGGCCAGCCGGCCGTTCCGGTGAACGAGCACCGGCATGAGCGTGTGGAACGGCCGCTTCCCCGGCGCGATCTCGTTCGGGTGGCCGGGCTCCAGCGTGAAGCACCCGCCCCGGTCGTGGGCGACGATCCCGGTCTGGGGCTCCAGGATCCCGGAGCCGAAGCTGTCCCACAGGCTCTGGATCAAGGAGACGGCCCAGCCGTCGGCGTCGGCGGTCACGAGCGCGATCGTGTCGCCCGTGCCGTGGCGGTGTTCGGGCACGGCCGTTGGTGGCACCGCGTCGCGGATCCGGTCCGCGAGGCCGGCGAGATGCCCGTCGTCGAGCAACGTGGATGGGTGCACGCGCATCGCATCGGGATCGGCCAGATGGTGGTCCCTGTCCCGGTTGGCCGCCGCGAAGGCCAGCGTCAGCACGCCGGCATCGGGGCCGAGCGGATCGGGGTCGATCCCCAGGCGCTCGGCGAGCGCGAGCATCTCCAGCAGCGCGAACCCCTGGCTGTTCGGAGGAACGACGCGGACGTCGAGGTCCCGGTACCTGCCGCTCAGCGGCGCGACCACGTCCGCCGAGTGCGCGGCGAGGTCGTCCAACGTGATGGGGGCTCCCGCCGCGCGGAGACCGGCGGCATACCGCTCGCCGATGGCGCCGCCGTAGAGGGCGCTGGGCCCGTGGGTGGCGAGCCGCTGCAGCGTCGCGCCGAGCGCGGGCTGGCGGAACTGCGCGCCCTGGGGGAGCGGGACGCCGTCGAGGAAGAACACCTCGGCCATGCCGGGGTCAGCACACAGGAGCGCCTCACGCTCGTCCAGCGCGCGAGACAGCGACCGGGACACGGCGAGGCCCTCGTGTGCGAGCGCGATCGCCGGCCCGAACGCGTCGGTCCACGGGAGCCGGGCGCCTTCCTGGTGCAGCGTGGCCCAGCCGCTGACGGCGCCCGGGACCGTGATGGAGTCCACCCCCTCCTCGGGCATGGCCGTGCCGTACCGGGCGCGGAGCGCATCCGGGTCGACGCCGGCCGGCGCGCGTCCGCTGGCGTTGATCGCGATCGCGGCGCCGTCGGGCCGTTGCACCAGGGCGAACAGATCTCCGCCCACCCCACAGTTGTGCGGGTAGGCCACGGCGAGCGTGACGGCCGCCATGAGGGCCGCGTCGACCGCGTTGCCCCCGCGCTCGAACGCGACCGCGCCGGCCCCGGTGGCCAGGGTGTGAGGAGTCGCGATCGCCCACTGCGTTCCGACGGCGTGGAGTTCCACGTCGCGGAGTGTCGCAGGTCGGGTGCTCGGTCGCCGGACGCCCGGTCAGCTCCGGAGCGTGAGACCGCGGTAGCCCTCGGTGAACCCGGCGGAACGGAGCCGATCGGCGATCGGAGAGTCGTTGGCCGGTCCGCCGTCGATCCGCGTCAGCTCGATCTTCCGCAACCGACCGTCCTTGGTGAGCGAGGACAGCGCGTCGGCCCAGTCCGATGCGTCGACGCCGAACGTGAGGAGGCTGCGGGCGCCCCGCTCGAGGAACGCCGCGAGCTCGCCGTCGACCAAGACGACGAACGCGCCCGCCTGTCTGGCCGGACGGCCGGGTCCTGCCGGCCACGACAGGGCGGCGCCGTACGGTTGGGAGGGATCCGTCGCCGCGAGGAGCACCGCGGTCCGCTCGCCGCTGCGGATCGGCTCGCGCAACGTCCGGATCCGGTCGACCGCGCCCGGCACGGCGAACTGCGCCGCACCGAGCCCGTCGACGAAGTAGCCGCGCCGGACCTTGCCGGACATCTCCAGCGCCTTCAACACGCCGTAGACACCGGCGAACCCGCCGGGAACGCCTTCGGACAGCACCGCCTCGCGGGTGAGCACGCCGTGGCGGTCGAGGAGTTGGAGCGCACGCGCGTGCGCCACCTCGGTGGGACTCGGGCGTGGCTCGAGCAGCGGGGCGACCAGCGACCAGCGCCCGGCGCCGGCGGGCGGGCCCGTTCGGCGGAGCGCGCCGGGTCGGGGCCGGGAACCGGCACGGGGCGTGGAGCGCGATCGCTTCGCCGTGAGCGCGCGGAGCGGCGCCAGCGTGTCGTTCGTGATCTCGCCCGCCCAGACCAGGTCCCAGAGCGCGGCGAGCACCACGCGTTCGTCGGCGGTTCCGGCCGCACCCACCAGATCGGGCCAGAACGACGCCCCATGGGCGCCCAGGTGTTCACGGATCGACTCGTGCAGCTGGCCGGACGGAGGCTCCTCGGGTGGGGGCGGCGCGAGCAGCCGCACCTGATCTCGGACGTAGAGCGAGAGCCGGCCGTCATCGGCGCCGAGCGGACCGGCGCCGATCCACACCAGGTCGCCGCTCGCGCACAGCGCGTCCAGGGCTGCGGGCCGGAAACCACGGACACGCGACGGCAGGACGTCGTGCTCGAGGATCGACGCGGGGACGGCGGCACCCTGCAGGCGCGCGATCGCATCCATCAGCGCGTCGGGTCCGCTCGCCGGCGGCGCGACGCCCTGCCACACCGGCAGGAACCTCCCGAGCGTCGACGCGTCGACGGGCTCGACCTCCCTGCGGAGGGCGGCGAGGGAACGGCGTCGGAGCCGCCGGAGGACGTCAACGTCGCACCACTCGCGTTCGACCCCACCCGGTCGGAACTCGCCGTGGGCGACGCGCCCGCTCGCCTCCAGCGCGTCGAGCGCTGCGCGCACGCGATCCGCACCGGCGCCCAGACGCGCGGCCGCCTGGCTGGCCAGGAACGGCGCGTGGGTCCGGGCGTATCGGGCGACCAGCGTCTCGAGCGGGCGCTCGGTCGCCTCGGTGAACACCCCCGGCAGGCCGATCGGGAGCGAGACGCCGAGCGCGTCCCGGAGCACGGCGGCATCCTCGACCGCAGCAAGGCGATCCTCGCCCGCCACGCGCACGTGGATCGCGCGTCCCTCCGCGAGCACCTGTTCGATCCACGCCGCGGGATCGTGCTCCGTCCGGGCGACGATCTCGGTCTCCGTCAGGTCGCCCACGCTGACCAACAGGTCGTGAACGTCGTCGGGGTTCCGCGCGCGACGCCCCTCCGCGAGCCCTTGGAGCTCCAGCTCCAGCTCATCGAGCGCGGCCGGATCGAGCAGGTCCCGGAGCTCCTCGTCCCCGAGCAGTTCTCGCAGCAGGTCTCGGTCGAGCGCGAGCGCTGCGGCCCGTCGCTCGGCGAGCGGCGCGTCCCCTTCGTACATATAGATGGCGACCCAACGGAACAGGAGCGACTGCGCGAACGGCGACGCCCGTTCGGTGTCGACGGCCACGAGCTTCGTCTTCCGCGAGCGCAGGTCGGTCATGACCTCCCGGAGCGCGGGCACGTCGAACACGTCGCGCAGGCATTCGCGTGTGGTCTCCAGGAGCATCGGGAACGTCGGATGCTTCGCGGCGGCGACCAGGAGGTCGGCCGAACGTTGGCGTTGTTGCCAGAGCGCCGTCCGTTGTCCCGGCCGGCGCCGAGGGAGCAGCAGGGCACGTGCCGAGGCCTCGCGGAACGCGCTCGCGAACAGCGCCGTGCCCGGCAGGACGCGGACGACCTCTTCCTCGATCTCGTCGGGATCGAAGAGCAGGTCGTCGAGCGGGATCCGGTCCTCGGCCTCGGGCAGGCGGATCACGATGCCGTCGTCGCTCCAGAGCACCTGTGCGCCCGCCCCTACTCGTTCCGCCAATCGCGCCTCGATCGCCAGACCCCACGGGGCGTGCACGCGCTGCCCGAACGGCGACAGGATGCACAGCCGCCAGTCGCCGAGCTCGTCGCGGAAGCGTTCGACGACGATGGTGCGGTCGTCGGGTACTGCGCCCGTCGCCTCGCGCTGATCGTCAACGTACTTGACCAAGTGCTCCGCCGCGAGCTCGTCCAGCCCGATGTCGTCGCGCAGCCGCCGCAGCGAATCGGCGCGGTTCCCGGTCGCCAGTTCACGCGTGAACGCGCCCAGCGCGCGACCCAGCTCGAGCGGGCGCCCAGGCTTGTCGCCCTTCCAGAACGGCATCTTCCCCGGCTCGCCCGGCGCCGGCACGACCACCACTCGGTCGCGCGTGATGTCCTCGATGCGCCACGAGCTGGCGCCCAGCACGAACACCTCGCCGCGCCGGCTCTCGTACACCATCTCTTCGTCGAGCTCACCCACCCGGGTCCCGTCCGGGAGGAACACGCCGAAGAGCCCGCGGTCCGGGATCGTCCCCGCGTTCGTTATCGCGAGGCGGCCGGCACCCTCGCGCGCGCGGACGATCCCGCTCGTGCGATCCCAGACCAATCGCGGCCGCAGCTCGGCGAAGTCGTCGCTCGGGTAGCGCCCGGACAGAAGGTCGAGCACCGCGGTGAACACGTCGTCGGTCAGGTCGGAGAAGTTCGCCACACCGCGGACGACGGCCCGGAGCTCGTCGACGTGCCAGTCGTCGACCGCGCACATCGCCACGAGCTGCTGGGCCAGCACGTCCAGCGGGTTGCGCGGGTAGCGGGTCTCCTCGATCAGGCCGGCGCGCATCCGCTCCGTCACTACGGCCGCCTCCAACAGGTCCCCACGGAACTTCGGGAAGATCTTGCCGCGGCTGGGTTCGCCGACCTGGTGCCCCGCGCGACCGATCCGCTGAAGTCCACTCGCCACCGACCCGGGTGACTCCACCTGGATCACCAGGTCGACGGCACCCATATCGATGCCGAGCTCGAGCGAGGACGTGGCGACGATCGCGCGCAAACGGCCTTCCTTCAACGCGTCCTCGACCTCGGTCCGTTGCTCGCGTGCGAGCGAGCCGTGGTGCGCGCGGACCAGGTCCTCGCCCGCCAGCTCGTTGAGACGCGCCGCGAGCCGTTCGGCCATGCGGCGGGCGTTGACGAACACGATCGTCGAGCGATGCGCGCGGATCAGCTCGAGCAGCTTCGGGTGGATCGCCGGCCAGATCGACGCCGCGGAGGGTGACCGGCCATCGGTCGACGGACCCAGGACGTTGGGCATCGGACCGGCTTGCTCGACGATCCCACCGAGCTCGGCCATGTCCTCGACCGGGACGACGACTTCGATCTCCATGGGTTTGCGGTGCCCGGCGTCAACGATCGTCACCGGTCGCGGACCATCGATCGTCTGTCCACCGAGGAATCGCGCGATCTCCTCGAGCGGACGCTGCGTCGCCGACAGGCCGATGCGCTGCGGCGGCGAGTCGGTGAGCCGTTCCAACCGTTCCAGCGAGAGGGCGAGATGCGCGCCCCGCTTCGTGGCCGCCATCGCGTGGATCTCGTCGACGATGACGCAACGGACGCTCCGAAGGGTCTCGCGCGCCTGCGACGTCAGCATCAGGTAGAGGGACTCCGGGGTCGTGATGAGGACGTCCGGCGGCCGTTTCAGCATCTGCCGACGTTCGTTGGGGGATGTGTCACCGGTACGGATGCCGACCGATGGCTCGTGCGCCAACGAGATGCCCGCGCGGTCGGCGGCGTGCTCGATCCCGGCGAGCGGTGCTCGCAGGTTCTTCTCGACATCCACGGCGAGCGCGCGGAGCGGTGAGATGTAGAGCACCCGCGTGCGCTCCTGGGCAGGCGGTGGCGGCTCGGTCGCGAGCCGGTCGATCGCCCACAGGAACGCGGCGAGCGTCTTGCCCGATCCGGTGGGGGCGAGGATCAACGTGTGGTCCCCGCGCGCGATGGAACCCCAGCCGTGGCGCTGCGCCGGCGTGGGCTCGTCGAACGTGGCGTCGAACCACGCGCGGATGGCGGGGGAGAACACGTCGAGCGTCACGGGGACACCGTACCCGCACTCCCGGACATCGGGGGAGCCCCCGCTAGGATGCGGAACGTGCCCGGTGTTTCCCGAACCGTTCGCCGTCGAACCTCGCTCGCGGCCTCCGCGATCGTCGTGATCGCCGTGCTCGGGGCTCTGCCTGCGTCCGCTCAGTCGTCGTCGCCTTCAGCGGAAACGTCCCCCGGTCCCGCCGCCGAGAGCTTCGGAAACCAGGTGGTGCTGCTCGGTCGGGTCGTCGTCCCGCAGGGTCAGTCCGTGGGTGAGGTGATCGTCTTCTCCGGCCGGGTCGTGGTGGAAGGGATCGTCCGCGGCGACGTGGTCGTCGTGAACGGGCCGATCACGGTCTCGGGGCAGGTGAGCGGCAGCGTGGTCGCGCTGGGCGGGTCCGTCCGGCTCTCGGGCACAGCGCAGGTGGGGGGCGACGTCCTGGCGCACGGTCGGGTGATCGTCGCCCCGGGTGCAGCCGTTCAGGGCCGGATGACGGAGGGCGTCTCCTTCAACGTCGGCCGGCCGCTGCGCGCCGTCGCCGCGTTCGTGTCGTGGCTCGCCGTGGCCGTGTCGACCCTGCTGCTGGGGTTGATCTTCGCGTTCGTCGCGCCGCGCGCGCTGGACGGGGCGGGGGATGCGGGCCGCACCGCGCCGTGGGCCTCGGCAGGATGGGGCGTCGCGCTCGCGTTGGGCATCCCCGCGCTGGCGCTGCTTGCGGTCGTGTTGGTGCTGGGCATCCCGATCGGGATCGGCCTGCTGCTGTCGCTCGTGCTCCTGTCGCTCATCGGCGTCGTGGTCACCGCACAGGCGTTGGGAAGGGCGTTGGTCGACCTGGAGCGTCGCCCCACCACCGCATTCCTCGCGGGGTGGGCCATCGAGACCGTGATCGGGGTCATCCCGTACGTGAGCGGCGCGGTGTTCGCGGCGGCGGCGATCTTCGGACTGGGGGCGATGGCGGTCGCCGTCTGGCGATCGCGGGGTCCGCGCCGAAGCGCGCGGGCTGCCGGGAAGCATCGGGCCGGTGCTGTCGCCGTGGATCCGACCGGGAGCCGCGAGGCTCCCGGTCTCTAGACCCGGTGTCCGGGGTGATCCCGGGCGCGGCCTATCGGCCGCGCCCGAACGTTCCGCTGTCAGTGAACCGCACGACGGTCTGGAGGTCGGCGTATGCGTATGGGTTCCACCACGAGAACAACCGACCGATCGACGAGACACATGGCGCGCCCGTGTGCTTCCACCCTCCGCAGAAGGACAGGACGTTCGGCGTGCCGGTCGACCCGTTCTGGTACGAGACCTTGAACGGATCCCAGCCCGAACCGAGGACCGACCAGTTGTCCAGGAAGACGCCGATGATCGGGTTCGCCGGGCCGTAGCCACTCGGGACGCTCACATGGACCAGGTTCCCGAAGACGCCTCGAGATCCAGACGAGAAGCTCCCGTGCCTTCGGCTCGGGGCCGAGCAGGCGAACGGAGCACCGCACGGCAGCTCGGAGATGATGACCGGTCCACCCGGTCCGCCGCCGGGGATGCCGACGAACGCCACCGTCGGATCGGCGATCGTTGCCACGGGGTCGCCGTGGCTCCACTGTGTCGCATCGTTCAGCCACGTCATCCACCGCGAGGCCGGGACGTATCCGGCCACGAAGTCGTCGCGGCGAGCGAGCACCGCGGTCGCGACGTCGAGGGTGTCGTTGTCGGGCGTGTCGTCCTCGGGCGCCAGCACAGCGAACACATCGTGGATCGTGGTGTCGGCCGCGACCTTCGGGGTCTTGGTGACTATCAGCACCGTGGCGACCGCGCCGCTCGCCATGTCGCCCAGGGTGCACGTCACCACCCCTGCGCTCTCTGTGCAGGACGGGTCGGAACCGACGGCGACGAACGACTCGCCGGGCGCGAGCGTGTCGGTGAGCGTGACGCCGGTCGCGTCGCCGGAACCTTGATTGGTCACGGTCGCGGTGGAGCCGAGGTCGTACCCGCCGGTCACCGGGCTCGGCACGTTGAGCACCGCGGTGAGCTCGAGATCTGCCAGATCGGAGTCGCCCGGCAGCACCGAATTACTCAGGAAGAGCTCGTTGTTGGTGTCATCGAGATCCGGGGTCGAAGACGTCACGATCACATGCGTGTCGAAGAACGTCTCCTCGTCGACGCTCTGAGCGCGGACGACTATCTCCACGCGAACGTCCACCGGTCCAGGGTCGATCGTCGCGAGATCGCAGCTCACCGTGGATGCGGCGGCGTTGCAGGATCCCGCGCTCGTCGACGCCGAGATCGGCCTCAAGCCTGATGGCAGGTCGCCCACGAGCGTGGTGCCGACTGCCGGATCCGGTCCTTCGTTGTGAACGGTGAGCGCGAAGGTGATAGCCCCGCCCCCGGATGCCGGGTCGGGGGACACGCTCCCGCTCACCGACAGGTCTGCAGACCCTGTCGCCGCGATGGCGGACGTGGCGGGCAGGAACAACAGCCCGGAAACGAGCGACAGACAGAGGATGGCGGCCCACGACTGGCGTCGCGAGAGCGCCCGGCCAACGGTGGGACGGCTGGTGGCGGACATCGATCTCCTCATTCCTTCCGTTCCCCCTGTGCGTGTATCGGCTGGAGGAGGTCGATTTCTGGAGCCGCTCCGTACGGGTTTTCGCCCGAACGTCGCGCCCCTGTAGGCTCCGCCCCATCATGGACGGGGCAGCCGACCTGATCATCACGGATACGGCCCTCTACATAGGCGGACAGGTCCGACCGGATCCCGGTGCGGTGGCGGTCCACGGCGGACGGATCCTGGCGATCGGAGCCCCCGACGAGCTGCGGGACCTGGCCGGACCGAAGACCGACGTGCGGTCCCTGCCCGGACGGCTGGTGGTAGCAGGCTTCCAGGACGCCCACGTGCATCCGGGGTTCGGCGGGCAGAACCTGCTGCGCGTGAACCTCGACCATGTCGGAACGGTCGACGCCTACCTGGAGACCATCGCCGCCTACGCCGCGGCCAACCCGGACGAGCAGTGGATCACGGGAGGTGGGTGGGCGATGTACCTGTTCCCCGGTGGGGCACCGCGCAAGGAGGCCCTGGACCGCATCGTGGCGGACCGCCCCGTGTTCCTGATGAACAGAGACGTGCATGGCGCGTGGGTGAACAGCCTCGCGCTCGAGATCGCGGGGATCACGAAGGACACGCCGGACCCGTGGGACGGGCGCATCGAGCGGGACACCGCGACGGGGGAGCCGACCGGAACGCTGCACGAAGGCGCGGCGTACTCGTTCCGGGACCGGTTCGTCCCGCCGACCGACCACGCGGAATGGCGACGTGCGCTGCTCGTGGCCCAGCAGCACCTGCACGCACTCGGGATCACCGCGTGGCAGGACGCCTGGGTGACGCCGGACATCCTCCGGGCGTACGGAGCGCTCGACGACGCCGGCGAGCTCACGATGCGGGTCTCGGCGAGCCTGTGGTGGGACCGACATCGGGGCGAGGAGCAGATCGCCGAGCTGGTCGAACGCGGCCGAGCTGCGACGAAGGGCAACGTCCGCGCCATGACGGTGAAGATCATGACCGACGGCGTGGTCGAGAACTGCTCGTGCGCCCTGCTGGAGCCGTACGGCGATCCGGGTGCGTACCCGCCCGGTCACCGCGGCCTGTCGTACGTCGGGGGGGAGGATCTACGGTCCGCGGTCGTCGCGATCGACGCGCAGGGGTTCCAGGTGCACATGCACGCCATCGGCGATCGCGCGACACGAGACGCGTTGGACGCGATCGAAGGAGCGCGCTCGGCGAACGGCCCTAGCGACAATCGGCACCACGTGGCGCATCTCCAGGTCGTGCATCCGGACGATGTGCCGAGGTTCGGCTCGCTCGGGGTCATCGCGAACATGCAGCCGCTGTGGGCGTGCATGGACCCGCAGATGGGCGAGCTGACGCTGCCTCGCCTGGGGGAGCAGCGGGTGGGGTGGCAGTACCCGTTCGGCGATCTGGCCCGCGCGGGCGCAACGCTCGCGGGGGGAAGCGACTGGCCGGTGTCCACGCCCAACCCATTGCTCGAGATGGAGGTCGCGGTCACGCGGGTGGATCCTGGAGAGCGGGAAGCGGAGCCGTTCCTGCCCGATCAGCGCCTCACGCTGACGCAGGCGTTCGACGCGTTCACGATGGGTTCTGCGACCGTGAACCACGACGAAGAAGAGGCCGGGTCCATCGAGGTCGGGAAGCGGGCGGACCTCGCGGTGTTGGATCGAGACGTGTTCGCGCCCGATGCCGCCCCGCTCGGCGACGCCCGCGTGGTCTTGACGATCGCCGCGGGCCGGGTGGTGCACGAGGCTAGCTGACGGGGATTCCCTCGGAGGGTCGCCCGGGCGTAGTGTCGGCCGATGGTACGGGTGGTGGCGCTCCTCCTGGTGGCAGTGGTGGCGGTCGCCCTCGCCCAGCTGGTCACGCCGTGGGCGCGGCAAGCGGCGGCGCGGACCTCCCGCGCGCGCTCGATCCGCACCGCTCGGCCGGGCGGCCACGATTGGGATCGACGCCGGGACCAGCTATGCCGGCAGGTCAAGGGGATCGGCGGCCCCGAGGAGCACCGCGAACAGATCCTGGCCTTCCTCGATGACCATCACGGCGTGGAGGCCTACGTCGAGCCGCGAACGGTCATGCACCCGCTCTCCGTCGTGTTCGTCGATGCCGATGGCGTGGCGAAACGGTTCGAGCTCCGTGAGGACGCGTTCCTGCGCGAGCTGGCGAAGACCCGGGGGCTCCCGGTGTTCGACGCGACCCGGGTCGGGTATCCCGAGCGCATGCGCCGGCGTCGACCCCAAACGCTGAAGATCAGGCTCCGGGCGGTTGGTGTGCGAGCCAGGTCCGGAGGTTCTCGATGTGCTGCCGCGCATCGATCCCGTGGGGACACGTGAGGGGATCCTCGCAAGGAGGGTTCCCTTCCATCGTGAAGAAGTTGAAGCGGCAGTCGGGGCAGTAGACATCCAACTCCTCCGGCAGGTACGGACAGTCGCCCCAGGCGCACGATCGCTGACCCTCACCGGTGCCGAAGTCGAAGTGGCACCCCGGACATTGGCGGAAGCCTTCCCATCGCGCCACGTTTCCTCGCCTCCTTCCATGTCCGTTATAGCGGAGCTGCCGACCCGGGCGAGAGGGCCGGACGGCCCCTCTTCGCTGGGCAGGACGAACGGGATGAGCTCGGTCGCGACGCGAGCGGGAGCGTATCCTTGCTGGCCGTGAGGCCAATGGACGGGCCGAGCACGCCCGGGTGTGTCTTCTGCGCCCGCCCCACCTTCGATCCCGAGAAGAAAGGGACGCCGTGGGTGCGAGCCGTGGTCGACGGACGTCAGGTGTTGATCTGCCCCGTGTGTCAGGTTGACCGTCCGGACTGGGCCGAGGGCCTGGACCGGTGCGGATCGTGCGGCGAGACCCGCCTGTCGGTCATGCTCGGCGAGGTGGTGTGCCGGGCCTGCGGCCACACGCATCCCGCGAACGCGGGCGCTTAGCTCAGTTGGAAGAGCGTCGCCCTTACAAGGCGAAGGTCGGGGGTTCGAGACCCTCAGCGCCCACGAACTACAACGCCGCCGGCACGCGTCCGGTGACCGTCGTTCCTCGGCCCGGCGCGCTGTCGACCGCGAGCGTGCCACCGATCGCCTCGACCCGATCGTTCATCCCCTGCAGGCCCGAGCCCCGGCCGGCGAGCGACGGATCGAACCCGCGACCGTCGTCGGCCACCGTGAACACGAGTGATCCCTCGCGCTCGTCGAGCGATATCGTGGCGCGAGACGCGTCGGCGTACTTGGCGACGTTCTGCAGCGCCTCGAGGCACGAGAAGTACACGGCCGCCTCCACGTCTTGGGACAGGCGGCCGACGCCATCCGCGGCGACATCGACGGGCACCGGAGACTTCCTCGCCTGGGCCTCGAGTGCCGCTCCGAGCCCCTGATCCGCGAGCAACGGCGGGTAGATACCTCGCGCCAGATCGCGCAGGTCGTTGATCGCCGTTTGTGTGTCGCCCTGCAGCCGGGTCAGCAGCTCGCGCGCCTTCGCCGGATCTCGATCGACCATCGTGTCGGCCAGCCGGAGCTGCACCCCGAGCGCGACGAGCTGCTGCTGCGCCCCGTCGTGGATGTTGCGCTCGAGCTTTCGTCGCTCACCGTCTTGGGCGGCGACGAGGCGCTGTCGCGACGCGCGCAGTTCCTCGATCAACCGCACGTTGCGGAGCACCGGGCCGGCCTGGGCCGCGAGATCGTGCACGAGCCGCCGTCTCGAAGGGTCGAGCGGGTCGTTCGCTGGCATCGTGACGGCGAGGGCGCCGAGCAGCTCGCCCTGATGGCGCACCTCGGCGGCGAAGTTGCCGGGCAGAGCCGGAAGCGAGTCGTCTCCCGCATCCACAGCGGCGTGCGGTTGCGCATCGGTCGGCGAGGAAGCGCTCGCGCGGAGCTTGCTACCGATGTGGAGCCAGACGTCGGCCCGTTCCGCCCCGGTCGCACCCTGGAGCACGTGCACCATCCGTGGGAGAACGTCGTCGGTCGAGAACGTCTCCGACATCCGCTCGGAGAACTCGCTCATCACTTCGTACGGGGTTGCGCGCTGCCCGTAGACCACCCGGTCCGCGATGGATCGGGCCGCGCGGAGGACGGGTCGGAACGTGAGCACCACCACGCCGACCCCGAACAACAGGCGGGAGATGTTGCCGAGCGTCGCGACGGCGATCAAGGCGAGGTACAACCCGGTCAACGCGATGGCCACCAGTGAGAACGTGACGGTCTTCTTGATGACCAGGTCGATGTCGTAGAGCCGGTATCGCAGGATCGCCAGTCCGATGGCTGCGGGGAAGGCCACCCCGATGCAGACGAAGAACGCGTAGAAGAAGACATCGTTCAGCACCGGCGAGCCTTCCGTGACGAAGGCCGGAACGAGGAGCACGATGGCCACGCCTGCCAGGTAGGCGAGCGCTCGGATCTGGCGGCGCTCGCGTCGGCGGACGTGCGGTATCGCACGACCAGCGCCAGGACCGACGCCAACGCCGCTAAGAAGAATCCGAGCAACCCGACCGACGACAGCACGACCGATACGGGCTCCAGCGCCTGCACACCCGTCGGGTTCGCGAAGGGAACCTCGGCGCCGATGTCGCCGGGCCGGATCCACGCGGAGACCGCGAGCGCGGCGGCCGATCCTGCGATCGCGTACGGCACGATCCGCCACCGGGGTGACGGCACGCGTCCCGTCGGGAAGAGCAGCAAGATCATGGGGAGCGGCAGGAACGACACGACGTAGACCCAGTTCGAGAGCCAGGCGAAGACCGCCTGCAGCGGCGCGTCGTGGCGGACGGCCCACACGAGGTACTCGCTGCTGAAGCCGATCAGGCCGAAGCTCACTCCCACCGTGAGCATCAGCCAGCCAAGCGGATTCCCCTGAACACGAGTTGCAACGAACGCGCCGATCGTGCCGTAGCCGATCATCATCGGCACCGCGATCGCCACGAACGTGTCGAACGTGTCGTTCACGATCGAGAGCGAGAGCGCAGCAACGACGAGACACAGCATGAGCGCCCAGACCGCCCAAGGCCACCGCACCGTCCGTGGCTCGCTCATCCGACCATCTCGTTGTTGCCTCCCGTCCGCATAACCCTTGCATAACGAGCCGGACTGCACCGAACGTGCCCAGACCGATTCAGACGACACTAGATCCGCAGGTCAAGCCTCTGACCGGCGGGTTCGTGCCTCCCTTACAAGGCGAAGGTCGGGGTTCGAGACCCCCGGCGCCCACCAGTCAAAGGCCAGTCCAAGGCATCTGCGGCGAAAGGCGCCGAGCCTTCGCTTGTCAGGCTCAAGGCGTCGTGACAGGGTGGCTTTTCGAGGTTAACGAACCAGCTGGTTGCATGAGGGCGGTGAGTCAAGCTGGTCCCGCAACACGCATCTCCACCCACCGGACTCAGGAGACTGAGATGGGCGGTGACCGGTCTGGTCATCGTGACCGCGTCGATCGTCGGCGTGCTCGGCGAAGCTGATACCGCTCGCGCTTATCCTCCCTCGTTGATCCCGGCGCAAGGCGTGTACTTCGGCGCACGGGTGGCGACGAGAGACAGCGAGTCACAACGCGAGGCCATCCAGCGCGTCGAGGGGCAGATCGGCAGGAACCTCGACATCGATCATGAGTACTACAAGTGGGACCAGGCGATCCCGACGGCCCATCAGCGCTGGGATGCTTCCACCGGACGCTTACCGTTCGTGAACTGGTTCGGGGAGAAGACCGACGGCAGCGTCGTCCCGTGGTCCTCCATCGCCGATGGGTCGCAGGATCCGTGGATCACCCAGCGAGCGGACGGCTTCAAGACCTTCGGGAGTCCGATCTATCTCGCGTTCCACCACGAGCCGGAAGACGATCTCAGCCGATTCGGCAGCCCGTCGGACTACGCCGCTGCGTTCCGCCACATCGTGGACGTGTTCCGTGCCCAGGGGGTCACCAACGTCGCTTTCGTCTGGAACCTGATGGGCTGGTCGTTCAACGACCGATCGGACGTCGATGTCGACGGGTTCTATCCCGGCGACGACTACGTCGACCTCGTAGGCGGGGACGGCTACAACTGGTATCCGCAGCGCGGCTCCTGGGTCTCGTTCCAGCAGATCTTCCAGCCGGTCTACGATTTCTCGGTGGCGCACGGGAAGCCATTGATGGTGGCCGAATACGGCGTCATGGAAGACCCGAGCAACCCAGGCCTCAAGGGCCAATGGTTCCGAGATGCGCTCGCTACGTTGCAGTCGTGGCCGCAGCTCAAGGCCATGGTGTACTTCGACGTCTACAAGGACGGGCATCCCTGGGTCACGGACAGCTCGTCGTCGTCGATGGACGGATACCGGGACCTGGTGAACGGCGTCGTGACGAGCCCTTCGCCTTCTCCGTCGCCCCCACCTCCCGTGGAGCAGGGGATCCTCACGAACCATCTCGACATGGGTCCGAAAGGGGCATCCATCGAGGCCGGTTCGAGTACGGGGCGCAGTACCTCCTTCAACTCCGTAACGGCGAGCGAAGGCGCGACGCTCACCTACGATGGGACGCATGCTCGCGGGGCCTTCGCGGCGAAACACCGGCTCCTCCCTCACAGCGATTCGTACTACGAGTGGGACGGGACCAGGACGAGATGGTTCGGACGCGTCTATGTCTGGTTCAACGCCCGGCCTCCGAGCAACCTCCGCCTGATCCGGGCCGCATCCGACGGGAGACTATCCTGCTCGATCGATGTGATGCCGACCGGGGTTCTGCGGTTCAATGACTCGCTCAACCAGCGGATCGTCGACACGCGTTCGAAGGTGAAGGCCGGGCGATGGGTTCGGATCGAGTGGAAGGTCAACAACGTCCGCGGCACGGTCGTGATGAAGCTCTTCAACCGTGCGAACGCCCAACAACCGAGCGACGTCGTACGAGCGGGACCGGGCCTCGAGATCGGGGGGAGCGCGAACCAATTCCAATTCGGACGGTCTGGACATCAGCCGTTCAGCATCCGGTTCTGGACCGACGATCCGGGGATGTCCTCGATCGGATTCCTCGGTCCTGCCAGCGGGTGACGACCTCTTAGGCACCAGGGACGACCTCGAAGTCATCCCATGAGGACTTCCCGTCGTCCTCGTCGTCGAAGATCTTGATCCGGAGCCCTTGGCCGGTCCCGCTTCCGTAGGCAGCGATGCTCGCCGCCGTGAGCAGATAAGTGACCTTCGCCGGCCTGATCCCTCGGCCTGACGCGCGGCAGGTGACGGGGGAGTCCGCGAGCGACGAGGGAACGTGGAGCCTCAGGTGATACGTCTTCCCGCTCACGAAGCCGACGTCGTCTCGCTCTGCAAGAAGCGACGTCGTGAGGCCTTGCCGTTCTTCGCCGATCGCGAGGAGGCCTTCCGGATGTCCCTCGCTGACCTCGACCTTGCAGACGAGGTGGTTCATCCGATCCGCGAAGAGTCCGACGAGCCCCACATTGGCCCGCATCGGTGTGGGCGACAGCCCGATGTTCGCGCTGACGGTGATGCCCGTCGCGCGGCCCGTGTCGATCGTCGCGAGCCAGATGAAGTTCTTGTCGGAGCCCGGAGCCATCAGGGCGCGGGAGCCGTCGGTCTCGAACACCGGGTGGCAGTCACCGCACGCGAGCCCCCAAGTGGACCAGGCCTGCCCTGAGGCCGATCGGACGATTGGGCCGGCCGGCCCGGCGAAGGTGTCCCACGCGAGGCAGTCGGGAACGCCGGGTGGGCATTCCGGGAGGGGCGGAGTCTCCTCCCCGTCGCCCGGGGACGGAGATGTCGGCGCACCGCTCCCCGAAGCGCCGCACGCGACCGCGACGATGAAGCAGAGCCCGACCAGCAGGCAGCCGGGAGCATTCCGAACCGGAACTCGCGAAGTCTGTCGAGACACTCACGGCGGAGGATACCCAGTACGTACCCTGAGCTTGACCCCGCCCCCTGCTATCGTTCCGCCGCGAGGGGGGTCGTCATGAACGAACCGTCGGGATCGTGCTCGTCGCTCCGCAAGCGGGCCCTCGGGGGGTTCGCGGCCCTGCTCCTGGTCTCCACGTCGCTGGGGATCGCGTTGGCCAAGGACGAGGCGACGGTGAAGAAGGCGGCGGCCGCCCGCCCGAACGTCCTGATCGTCCTGCTCGATGACATGCGTGATCAGGGGACCTTGGACGTGATGCCGGAAACGCGTCGGATCTTCCAAGACGGCGGCGTTGTGTACGCGAACGCGTTCGACTCGACGCCGCTCTGCTGTCCGGCGCGCGGGTCGTTGTGGAGTGGCCAGTACTCCCACAACCACGGCGTGCTCACGAACAAGGACCCGGCAGCGGAGTCCCGCTACGACCAGACCAAGACGCTGCAGTACTACCTCTCTCAGGCGGGCTACATGAATGCTCTTGTCGGCAAGTACTGGAACGACTGGCCGAGAACGACTCCACCTCCCTACTTCCAGAAGTTCACGATGATGGCCGGCGGCTACAACAACGCCACGTTCAACGTCGACGGCGTCCAGAAGCAGTTGCCCGGCTACTCCACGGACGTGATGGGGAACGTCTCGGTCGGTTACTTGCAGTCATTCGAGGCGAACGACGCCCAACCGTGGTTCCTCTACATCGCCACCCATGCCCCGCACGAGAACTACACACCGTCATCGAAGTATGCGAACGCGGCGGTACCCGCATGGCAACGGAACGCCTCGGTCTTGGAAACGGATCTCTCGGACAAGCCGCAGCCGGTCCGCACGGTCGCGAAACCGCTCGACGAGGTCGAACGGATCCGAGCGCAACAGCTCCGAACCCTGATGTCCGTCGACGACGTGGTGTCGAAGGTGTTCGCCGAGATGGATCGACTCGGAGAGCAGGACACGCTCGCCCTCTTCCTGTCCGACAACGGCTTCTTCTGGGGCGAGCACGGCGGACTCACGGACAAGCGGATGCCGTACACGGAGGATGTCTCGATCCCCTTGCTCGCCCGATGGCCTGGACATATCGCCCCTGGCACCGTGGAGTCGAAGATGGTCGCGCAGATCGATATCGAACCCACGATCCTTTCGACGCTCGGCATCACACCCTCGCACGTGATCGATGGAGCGTCCTTGTTCGGGACGGGAGCCCGCCAGTACATGTTCCTGGAGTACACGAGGAGCACCGATATCCCCGCCGTGCGATCGTGGGCAGCGATCCTCACCCCCGCCTACGAATACGCGGAGTGGTTCAACGACGACGGGAGCCTGTACTTCCGGGAGTACTACAACCTCGTGAACGATCCGCTCCAGCTCACGAACCTCTACGCCGACGGTGTGGCGGGCAACGACCCGCCGATCGGCCCGTTGAACGCGCAGCTGACCCACGATCGGACGTGCGCCGGCACGACATGTCCGCATCCCGCGACCTCTTCCAGCATCTTCGCCGACGACTTCAGCGGCGGGCTCGGCCAGTGGTCGGGCGTCTCGGGGATCACGATCGCCTCGAACGCCGGCGGTGTCGTCCCGCCGAGCGCCCTCGCGAGCTCCACGGGCTCGCGTGTCAACGCGTTCAGGGCGTTCGGAGCTGGATATGCATCCGCGTGCGTGAGCTTCAACGCGCGGGTGAACTCGATCGGGTCGACGTCGGTCGCATTGATGCATCTGGAGACGGCGAGCTCGGGCGGGATCGGACGGGTCTCTATGTCGCCTGCCCGCGTCCTGTTCATCCGAGCCGATCTCACCGGCGCGACGAGGTACTCGCTGGGTGCGTTACCCCTCGGCACGTGGAACGCGATCGAGCTGTGCGGTACGACCGGCACCTCCGGCACCTGGTCCCTCTATCTGAACGGCTCACGCATCGTCGGCCCCTGGACGGCGAACAACGGCACCGTGCCGTTCGGAGGCGTCGGCATCTCGCAGAACGTCGGCAAGACCTACTCCGTGAACTTCGACGACGTCGTCGTCGATGACCACGTGGGGTAACTCAGCGACGGGCCACCACCACGGATCAGGCGGCGTCAAGGGGACCGAACTCCACCGAGTCCCGCCGTCCCGGTGTGGCGAGCCCGAGCTTCACGAGCGACCAGAACGCGAGTTCGACGACCGGTCCGACCAGGAGGGCGAGGGTCAGCGTCCCGATCCCCGCGATGCCGCCGAGCGCCAGGCCGGTGAGCAGGACGATGATCTCCATCGCTCCGCGGACCAGACCGATCCGTTGCCCCGTCCTGCGTGAGAGCACCATCATCAGCGAATCGCGTGGGCCGGCCCCCATCCCGGCACCGATGTAGAACGCGGATCCGACACCGAAGAGCAACACCCCGGCTGCGAGGAGTGCGATGCGAACCGCCAGGATCGACTCCGAGAGGCCGTCGATCGCGTCGAACGAGCGCAGTACGTCGATCGAGACACCGATCACGATGGCGTTCGCGATGGTTCCGAACCCCGGAGGCGTCCCCTCGAGCCACGTGATGGCCACGATGATCAGCCCGACCACGATGCCCGAAACCCCGAGCGACAGCGGGGTGTGTTTGGCGATGCCGAGGTGCAGGACGTCCCACGGCGGGAGCCCGAGTCGGGACTCCAGCATGAAGACGATGGCGAGGCCGAACAGCACGAGTCCGCCGAACAGAGCCATCAATCGGATGGGGAGGCCGCCGCGCAGGAGTGGTGCGTCTTTCACCGTCGAGCGTCCGACGAAGCGAGCGTCATCCGCCGAGCGTAGCGGCGATGCGCGTTGGCGATGGTCAGACTCGGTCGAGCGTGAGTGTCGCGATCGCCGCCTGTGTCCGATTCGAAACGCCGAGCTTCAAGTAGGCCGAGGTCAGGTGGGACTTCACGGTGCTCTCCGCCACGTGCAACGCGCTCGCGATCTCGCCGTTCCTCATGCCGCTGGCCACGCACGCGAGGATCTCTTGCTCTCGACGGGTGAGGTCGAGCCTCCGGCTCTGATGCATATCGCTACCCATCGCGCGCCTCGATCCCGGAGTATGCGTGGCTCGAAGCCCGTCGACGTGACGTGTCGGCCTTCGGTCGGCGGATCCGTTGTCGGCCTTCGCTCATGTCCCACGCCGTCATCACTCGGAGTCGTTCGGGATGGTCGAGCATCTG